>NZ_WBYR01000030.1:0-1307 GCF_013283315.1 Marinobacterium sp. xm-g-59
TGTCCCGTCCTGAAATAGGTTTACACATTGAGGACCTATTATGGAAAAGGCAATAACACCAAGGCGCAAGCGTACCCAACGCGATTACACATTGGGCTTTAAATTGCAGGTTGTTAACGCAGTTGAAAGTGGCGATATGACCTATAAACAAGCCCAAGCTATTTATGGCATTCAAGGCAGATCTACTGTTCTGACATGGTTGAGAAAGCACGGTAAGATGGATTGGTCTCAATCAACATGTCGAATTATGTCTCAATCACCTCAATCTAAAGAAACTCCAGCACAGAAAATCAAACGTCTCGAGAAGGAGCTGGAAGATGAACGGCTCAGAAACTTACTTCTCAACGAAGTGGTCGATATTTTGGATGCTGAGCATGGAGCCGGTCTAAGAAAAAAGCTTATAGCCAAGGAGCTAGAAGCCTTCAAAGGCAAGGCAAAATAAGCTTGAGCAAAGCGAGTCAGCTCCTTGGTATTAGCCGACAGGCTATTTATCAAAGCGAAAAACGCCAAAAAATACGACAATCAGAAATCATGCCTGTGTTGGAAATGGTTAAGAGATTGCGTCGATTTATGCCCCGGCTGGGCACTCGCAAGCTTTATAAGATGATTAAGCCTCAAATGGATGCAGAGGGAATAAAGCTAGGTAGGGATGGTTTGTTTGATTTCTTACGAGATCGACAGATGCTAGTAAAGCCGCGCAAGAGCTACATAAAGACAACTCATAGTAAGCACTGGATGAAGAAACATCCTAATCTACTGAAGGGTTTTGAAGTCAGTAAGCCTGAGCAAGTATTTGTGAGTGACATCACATATGTTGAAAGTGATGAGGGGGTGCACTATCTATCGCTAGTCACTGATGCGAGCAGCCGAAAAATAATGGGGCACGAGTTGAGCTGGGATATGAAGGCAGAGAGTGTTGTAAAAGCGCTTCACCAGGCTACAAGAACTAGCTCTGAGACTGAATCAGTTATCCATCACTCAGATAGAGGGCTTCAATATTGCTCTGCGTTATATCAGAAAGCGCTGAGACTAAACGGTATGGTGCCCTCAATGACAGATGGATATGATTGCTATCAGAACGCATTAGCAGAAAGGGTTAATGGGATACTAAAACAAGAGTTTCTGATCTATCGCTGCAAAACATTTGCCGATCTAAAAGCCCTGATCGCTGAGTCTGTTGAAATATATAATCAAATGAGGCCGCATCTTAGCCTTGGCATGAAAACGCCAGAAGAGGTGCATAAAAAAGCGACGACCTAAGGTCGTCGCTTCAATCAAAAACCGTCAACGTATTTTAGGACGGGACA
>NZ_WBYR01000031.1:0-1196 GCF_013283315.1 Marinobacterium sp. xm-g-59
TGTAATCCTCCCGAAAAATAATTGGGGTTTTAAGTAGAGCGTTTTATGATCTATGAATCAGGAGCGATCTATGAAGAAGTCACGTTTTACCGAAAGCCAGATAGTGGCGATTCTCAAACAACATGAGTCTGGTGTCTCGGTTCCAGACTTGGCCCGTGAACATGGGGTAAGTACCGCAGCGATTTATCAATGGCGTGCAAAATACGGCGGTATGGATGCATCGTTGATGAAGCGTCTAAAAGAACTCGAAGCCGAAAATGCTCGACTCAAGAAGATGTATGCCGAGGAGCGCCTCAAGGCTGAGATTCGCCAGGAAGCGTTAGAGGGAAAGCTGTAAAGCCATCTCAAAGAAGAGAGATGGCGCAGAGTGCTGTTGAGCGTCACAGTATCTCGATCAGGTTGGCCTGCGAGTGTTTGGGGATTAGTGAGACCTGTTATCGCTACCAAAGCAAACTGTCCTCTGAGAATGCACAGGTAGCTGACTGGTTACTACGCCTGACGGAAAACAATAAGCAGTGGGGATTCGGTCTCTGTTACTTCTATTTGCGTAACGTGAAAGGGTTTAAATGGAACCACAAGCGGATATATCGCATTTACAGGGAGCTGGAACTGAATCTGCGCATTAAGCCTAAACGTCGCCTTAAACGGGACAGGCCAGATCCGTTAAGCGTCCCAACGGCACCAAATCAAGTTTGGTCTATCGATTTTATGAGCGATGCTCTGGCTGATGGTCGCAAGTTACGAACGTTCAATGTGATCGATGACTATAACCGAGAAGGGTTAGCGATTGATGTTGATCTATCAATGCCAAGTGTCAGAGTCATTCGGTCTCTAGAACAAATCATTGAGTGGCGAGGTAAACCCGCAGCGATTCGATGCGATAACGGTCCTGAACTGCTATCGGGGCCGCTGATCAATTGGGCGAACGTGAACCGAATCACGATGCTTTATATTCAGCCTGGGAAACCGACACAAAACGCTTACATTGAGCGATTCAATCGGACAGCAAGACATGAATGGCTCGACCTGCATCAATTTGAAACCGTCAGTCATGCGCAATTACTTGCCACTGAATGGCTTTGGAAGTACAACAATGAGAGACCAAACACCGCTATCGGCGGCGTACCACCGAGATGGCTGTTAGAAGCAGCCTAGGCTCTACGCAAAACTCCCATTACAAATGGGGGGATTACACT
>NZ_WBYR01000032.1:0-1194 GCF_013283315.1 Marinobacterium sp. xm-g-59
TGACCTTTCCCCTTAGTTAGTACCACTTCTTCGATGAGATTTTGCTAAGCAGCACGCTTAGCGAATTCCTCTGGTGGCACATAGCCAAGTGCACTATGTGGTCTTACTTTATTGTAATGATCTCGCCATAAATCGATCTCATATCTTGCTTCATCCAGCGTTCTAAACCAATGCTGATTTAGGCATTCGTTTCTAAATTTGCCATTCAAGCTCTCAACAAAAGCGTTTTGAGTGGGTTTGCCTGGCTGAATAAATCCTAGCTGCACAGCTGTCTCTTTGCTCCAAAAGAACATCGCCTTGCTAGTAAACTCTGTTCCGTTGTCACAAATAATCTTTTTAGGCTTGCTACGTGACTCAATCAGCTCCGATAGGAATCTGGCAACTTGTCGTCCACTGATTGATATAGAGACCAACTGCCCAACCATCTCTCTTGAATAGTCATCGACAACATTCAAAACCCTAAATCTGCGTCCGCCAGCTAATTGGTCGGCTACAAAATCCATGGACCAACGCTGATTTACTTCAGTAGGCACCTCTAGAGGCTGTCTAGGACGAGTTAGCTTCTTACGCTTCTTAGTTCTGACCTGAAGTCCTTCTTCCGTATAGAGGCGATATGTACGCTTCTTGTTAATGACTAGTCCCTCAGTCTTAAGAAGACTGTGCAACATCAAATAACCGTAAGCTGACTGCTTTGCAGCCAGTTCTTTTAGCCGATCCCGAAGTGCTGAATCATCAGTTGGCGTGGCCACATATCGAAAGCTCGATCTGCCTAAACAAGCCAGTCTGCAAGCAGCTCTTTCACTTAAGTTATGATGTTCAATCAGATGTGTGACCACCTCTTTACGCTGAGCGGTCTTTACCACTTTTTTGAGAGAACATCCTTCATAGCATCGACCTCAAGTAACTTCTCCGCTAGAAGCTTCTTGAGTTTATTATTTTCAGCTTCAAGCTCACGAAGGCGTTTGGCTTCGTTAACCTCAAGACCAGCATATTTACTTCGCCAGTTGTAAAAGGTTCCAGCTGATACATTTAGCCTACGGCAGATGTCATCTACCTTGGCTCCTGCCTCATGCTCTTTGATCGCCTTAATGATCTGTTCTTCGGTGTAACGCTTCTTCATATCGAGATCTCCATCCCTTTAGGTTAAATGGAAATCTCATCGAGGTCATGGTCTAGTTTTTGGGGGAGAGGTCA
>NZ_WBYR01000003.1:0-289220 GCF_013283315.1 Marinobacterium sp. xm-g-59
AAAAACATTACGCTAAATGAATTCACATATAGGTTGCTTGTCTTGTTAAGCTTTTGTGCTCAACCTCAACAAGCGCCCACACGCATTACCTGATTAATTGTTAAAGAGCGTGCCACCGATCTCTTGGTGGCTGCTTGAGTACTCGTCTCAAGCGAGGTGCGTATATTACCGACACCCGATTTTTATTCAACCCCTTTTTTGTAAAAAAACTAACTTTTTTACAAATAAAACAGGTGGTGTTTCTTTTTACCCAGTTTGACTAGGAAATATTTACCAAATAGGCCTGCTTCAGAGCTGAAAATTTCGTTGCCTGACATATTATCGGCCATACCACAGGCACGATCATTTACGATGACAGCGTCACGCTGCAGTGCATCTTTGATCTGCTTACCGGAATTCGCCATACCCGCATCAACCAACAGTGTCGTCAACGGTGTATCCGAAAGATCCGTTGGAACCTGTGTCGCCGGAAGACCATCTTGCTTAAGCTGCTCAAAGTCAGCTTCACTTAACTGACTAATATCACCTGAGAAGAGTGACTCTGTAATTCGCTTAGCCGCTTCTACTGCATCATTACCATGCACCAAGCGTGTCACCTCTTCCGCGAGAATCGCTTGCGCTTGAGGACGACCAGTCGCTGCTTTATCTTCCTCTTCAATGTCAGCAATTCTCTCAACATCTAAGAAAGTGAAGTAACGAAGGAACTTGTAAACATCTGCATCAGCCGTCGACATCCAGAATTGGTAGAAGGCGTAGGGCGATGTTTTAGTCGCATCTAACCAGATAGTACCTGACTCGGTTTTACCAAATTTTGTTCCATCTGACTTGGTTACCAGTGGCAGCGTAATACCGAACACCTGGTTGCCATTCATACGGCGTGATAGTTCGATACCACCAGTAATGTTGCCCCACTGATCAGAACCACCGATCTGTAAAGTACAACCGTGCGACTTATTAAGCTGCTGGAAGTCAAAAGACTGAAGAATCATGTAGGTAAACTCTGTAAAAGAGATACCAGATCCCTCACGATCAATACGCTGTTTTACAGACTCTTTTGCAATCATCGAGTTTACAGAGAAGTGCTTGCCCACATCGCGCAGGAAGGTCAGTACATCCATGCCTCGAGTCCAGTCGAGGTTATTTACAACCTCGGCACTGTTATCGCCGTTATCAAAGCTGATGAACTGACTCACTTGTGCTTTGAGTTTATCCACCCAACCAGCAACCGTTGAATCATCGTTTAACTTTCGCTCCTGTGCTTTAAAGCTCGGATCACCGATCAAACCGGTTGCTCCACCCACAAGAGCCAAAGGCTTATGGCCATACTCTTGAAAACGACGCAATGTTAACAGCGGCACTAGGCTACCAATGTGCAGACTATCTGCCGTCGGATCGAAACCACAATAGAGCGTTACAGAACCCTTCTCTAGGTGTTCCATTAACTCATCTTCACTACTCATTTGCGCGACAAGTCCACGCGACTGAAGTTCAGCGATTAAATTGCTATTTGCCATGGTTTGTTTCAATCCGATGTTTGCGGTCTTAATTTGAGAGGCGAGATTCTACCGATTGATCATCTGTTAGACAAATTTGATAAGGGATCCATTTGATTAAAATCATCGCTAAATCGCTTTATCTATCGGAATCTAGATGGAACTTTTATACAATTAACTGTCTAAGGGACAAACACTCTGTTTCAACTAATATCTGGCTGTAGGTTTGGCTAAAAATATTTTCAGAAAAGCGAAGCGATTTCCTAAGATGCACCTTGCCGTTGTTGGGTCTCTGTCGTTTATCGCCTTGATGCTCTCGATACTTCCTTCATCGGAGGTAGAAGCCACTCGATCTCAGATCGAACTTATCTCACCCAAAGCCCTTCCAGAAGCACAACTACCGGTGGCTGAAACCACCTCTTCAACCCTTATAGAACACAATGAGCAAACCTCAGCAACCACTGAAGTGGCAGAACAGCCACCCGCTATTGAGTGGCAACGCTTTAAAGTCAAAAGCGGTGACAACCTAAGCAAAATCTTCAAGCGTGCCGGCCTAGGTGCTAAAGATGTTCATAAGATTGCCCAGGCTGATAAAAAAACCAAGCACTTCAATGCGCTCCGTCCTGGCCAGACGCTCAGTCTTCACATTGAAGATAACCAACTCATCACACTGCGCATTGAAAAGAGCCTGTTAGAGTCAGTTGAGTTTTCGCTGACGGATACGGGTTATCAGCAAGAGACCCTAGTACTTGAACCCGAGATGCGCCAGCGGTTCGTCACTGGAGAGATCTCCAGCTCGCTCTACCTTGCAGCCAAAAGCGCCGGTCTATCTGAGAACATCACCATGAAACTGGCCGAGGTATTTGGCTGGGACATCGATTTTGCTCTGGATATTCGCAAAGGCGACCAGTTTAGAGTGCTGTTTGAAGAGAAGTATTTAGATGGAAAAAGAATTGGCGATGGCGACATTCTTGCCGCGGAGTTCACCAACAACGGTGATACTTTCGCCGCCGTTCGCTATGAAGACTCCAACGGTGACGTAAACTACTTCACTCCGGAAGGCCGCAGTATGCGTAAAGCTTTCCTACGCTCCCCTGTCGACTTCCGCCGAATCAGCTCAGGCTTCACACGCGAGCGCTACCATCCAGTGCTTGGCGTAAAACGTCCTCACCGAGGAACTGATTACGCTGCTAAAACAGGCACAGCCATCAAGGCAGCCGGGGATGGCAAGGTTATTTGGCGCGGTACAAAAGGCGGATACGGTCGTACGGTCATTATCCAACACGGTGGCAACATCACTACGCTCTATGGCCACATGAGCAAATACAACAGCAAGGTTAAAAAGGGTTCACGCGTTAAGCAAGGCCAGACCATTGGCTACGTAGGTATGAGCGGCACTGCAACCGGCCCCCACCTGCACTATGAGTTCCGAGTTGCGGGGGTCCATAAGAACCCACAGACGGTGAAACTTCCTGCCGCACAACCGATTGCTAAGAAAGAGCGTGCCAACTTCAATAAAGTGGCTAACGATATGATTGCTTCACTTCAGCAGAAGGCTATTGAGCAACTGATTGCCAGTGAGAGTCGTGCAGCAGAGTAAAATGTTTCTGGGCCTCATGTCCGGCACCAGCTTAGATGGGCTCGACATCGCTCTTTGCTACTTCGAACCTGAGTATCAACTACTGCACTCTCGCTGTTTCGAATTCTCTGACGAACTTAAGCAGCGCATTCTTCCCTTTATGACTGGCCAGCCCCAATCGATTGATCAGCTGATGATCCTAGATAGGGACCTGGCCACTTTTGCTGCGGAAGCCATTCTGATCTTCCTGCATGACCACCGCATTGATCCTAAAGAGGTCAACGCTATTGGCTACCACGGTCAAACCCTACGACATAGACCAGACGAAGGCTGCACTCTGCAGGCAGGTAACCCTCATATTCTGGCCGAGATGACCGGAATCGATGTCATTGCCGACTTCAGACGACGCGACCTTGCAGCAGGTGGTGAAGGAGCGCCTTTGGTACCTGCCTTCCATCATTTCCTAACCGAGAAGATGCGCCGACCCTTTGCCCTTTTGAACCTTGGCGGCATTGCAAACCTCTCTCTGTTTACATCAAACGGAGATATTCAAGGTTTTGATACCGGACCTGCTAACACACTGATCGATCAGTGGATCTACCAACATAAGGGGGTTCACTTTGATGCAGAGGGTGCATGGGCGGCGAGCGGTGATATAAACCAACCCTTGCTTGACGCTCTGTTAGACGAGCCCTATTTCCAAAGAGCCGCCCCAAAAAGCACCGGTCGGGAGACCTTCAATCTAGACTGGCTCAATCATAACCTCGCAGACTTTGATCAGCTACCGCCTGAAGATGTTCAAGCGACATTGACTGAATTAACCGCTGTGACAATTGCTGACGCTCTGAAACAGGCCAAGCTGACAAACTGCCAACTGATTCTGTGTGGCGGTGGCGCGAGAAACGATCATTTAATTGAACGCCTAACAGCACACCTACCTGACTTCACCATTATATCCAGCGACCTATTAGGCTGGTCAGCCGATGCCATGGAAGCCGCTGCCTTTGCTTGGCTAGCTTGGGCTTTTAAAAACAAAAAAGCTGGGAATATCCCAGCTGTGACAGGCGCCTTCGGTGAGCGTCGCCTTGGCGCGCTCTTTCCCGCTTAAGGCTGAAGGACGTAGCGCAACGTCTCCACTACCTGCTCATTCGTCTTAGCCCAGGCTAAAGATTGAGCATCAACCTCTTTAAGAGGGTGAATCAAATCTTCTGCATGCAGAGTAATGTAAGGCTTACCCAAAGCAGCACAGTAGCCTGCATCGAATGCAGCATTCCACTGCTTATACTTGTCACCAAAACGAATCACAACCAGATCAGCTTGTTCGATCATCCCTTTGGTTCTAATTAGGTTCACTTTGGATGACTGGTGATCACGCCAGAAATTATCTGACTGCTCTCCCAAGTGGTCGCCGGCAGCATCACTCGCAGGGTGATCAGTGACCGGAGCCAAATAGGTAATATCCAGACCCAATGCTTCAGTGCCTTGGCGAATCACATCACGCCAATCGGTATGAATTTCACCCGACATATACACTTTGTAACTCATGATAGCCCCCTAATAAAAAAACCAGCCACTCTGTTAGGAGTCGCTGGCCTAAAGCATTCATTTAAATTGAGAAAGATGAACCACAACCACAGGTCGTTGTTGCATTAGGATTGTTGATCACGAACTGAGAGCCCTGCAGACCCTCTTTGTAATCCACCTCTGCACCCACAAGATATTGAAAGCTCATCGGATCAACCACCATGGTCACTCCCGCATTCTCAACCACAGTATCATCTTCAGCCACAGACTCATCGAAAGTGAAGCCGTACGAAAAACCTGCACAGCCACCACCAGTAATGAAGACGCGCAACTTTAGGTTATCGTTCTGCTCCTCTTCAATCAGAGTACGTACCTTATTTGCAGCAGAGTCAGTAAAGATCATATCGGCATCAGCGGACATGAATACACACCTCAAAATTCATTGGAATGGGTGAATTCTCACAAAACCAAGTAAAACAGTCAAGAATTATGGCATCAACGCTACGTTAGTGAGGCCTGCATTCTCTTTTAGGCCAAACATAATGTTCATGATCTGAATTGCCTGACCAGAAGCACCTTTCACTAAGTTATCGATGACTGAGAGAACCACGACCGTATCATCATCTTGTGGACGGTGAACGCTGATACGACAGAAGTTAGACCCTTTTACACTGCGAGTCTCAGGGTGAGAACCTGCAGGCAACACATCGACAAAAGGCTCGTTGGCATAACGTGCTTCAAAGAGCTCTTGCAGACCCGAATCAACAGGGTCTTTCAACGTAGAGTAGAGCGTCGCGTGAATACCACGAATCATCGGCGTCAAATGAGGTACAAAGGTTAAACCGACCGGCTTACCCGCCGCCCAAGTGAGTCCTTGGCGAATTTCAGGGAGGTGGCGGTGGCCAGGCACACCATAGGCTTTAAAACTCTCGCTCGACTCACACAGCAATGTACCAACACTGGCGCCACGACCGGCACCGGATACACCCGACTTACAGTCGGCAATCAAACGGCGTGTATCAACCAAACCCGCTTCTAGCAGCGGCAAAAAGCCCAGCTGAGTCGCGGTGGGGTAACAGCCAGCACAAGCAATTAACTGCGCATCTTTAATCTGCTCCCGATTCAACTCAGGTAAACCGTAGACCGCTTTCTCAACCAGGTCTGGGCAGCTGTGGTCCAGCTTGTACCACTTCTCCCAAAGCGGTACATCCTTGATTCGGAAGTCAGCACCCAGATCGATCACGCGCACACCACGGTCAACTAACGCCGGCGCCATCGACATGGCAACACCGTGCGGCGTTGCAAAGAAGACAACATCACAGGCGGCCAAGCGGTCAACATCTGGCACGGTAAACTCTAGATCGTAATGACCACGAAGATTGGGGAACATATCAGCAACTGGCATACCCTCTTCAGAGCGGGAGGTAATCACCTCGACAGAGACTTCTGAATGGTTGGCCAACAGTCTAAGCAGTTCAACGCCGGTATAACCCGTGCCACCCACAATACCTACTTTAATCACGATAGTTCCACGCTCCATGTTAGCCATACTGACTGAGTCTTAAGAATTCAGGTGCTGTATAATACGCCACAGTGATTTCCAACTCCAGATTCACGATCCAAGGGATTTGTTCAGGCGTACTACTGACACTCCCTTGCTGGCTGTGGATAATGGTCAAAAATGTTTACCGAGGTTAAGTTGATGTCTAAGTCAGAACAGTTATTTGAAGCCGCCCAGAAACACATCCCAGGCGGTGTTAACTCGCCCGTTCGTGCGTTCAAAGGTGTCGGTGGCACACCGGTCTTTGTTAAACGTGCCGAAGGCGCTTACATCTTCGACGAAGATGACAAACAGTACATCGACTACATCGGCTCTTGGGGCCCTATGCTGTTTGGCCACAACTACCCTCCTGTGATCGATGCGGTGCGTGATGCCCTAAACCACGGCATCTCTTTCGGTGCACCAACAGCAATCGAAACAGAGATGGCAGACAAAATTTGTGAGCTTGTACCCTCAATGGAGATGGTTCGCATGACCAGCTCGGGTACTGAAGCGACCATGAGTGCCATCCGATTAGCGCGAGGTTACACCGGTCGCGATAAGATCGTTAAATTTGAAGGCTGCTACCACGGTCATTCCGATTCACTGCTGGTCAAAGCGGGCTCAGGAGCACTGACACTGGGCGAACCAAACTCACCTGGAGTGCCTGCTGCACTGGCGGAGCACACCATCACACTGCAGTTTAACAACCTAGAGAGTGTCAAACAGGCCTTCGCTGAAGTGGGTAAAGAGATTGCGTGTATCATCGTTGAGCCAGTCGCTGGCAACATGAACTGTATCCCTCCAGTAGAAGGATTCTTGGAAGGCTTGCGTGCCATCTGTGATGAATACGAAACCGTTTTGATCTTTGACGAGGTGATGAGTGGCTTCCGCGTAGCGCGCGGCGGTGCACAAGAGCTTTATGGTGTCACACCTGATCTTACCACTCTAGGCAAGATCATTGGCGGCGGCATGCCCGTTGGCGCCTTTGGTGGCAAACTGGAGATCATGCATCAGATCGCGCCACTGGGCCCTGTTTACCAAGCGGGCACCCTATCAGGCAACCCTCTAGCCATGCGTGCCGGCCTTGCTATGCTAACCGCGATGGAGCGTGAAGGCTTGTACGAAGAGTTAAGCGCGAAGACAGAATACCTCACCGAAGGGTTGAAGGCAGTAGCGGCTAAAAACGGCATCTCTGTGACCACGACCACAGTAGGTGGTATGTTTGGTCTGTTCTTCACCGATCGTGAGAACATCACTGGGTTTAGTGATGCAACCGCCTGTGATGTTGAAGCGTTCGGAAAGTTCTTCCACCACATGCTCGACGAAGGAGTCTATCTGGCACCTTCAGCGTATGAAGCGGGCTTCCTTTCCGCCGCTCATACAGAGGCTGACCTAGACGCAACCATTGCAGCGGCTGACCGCGCCTTTGCGAAACTAGGGTAATCTGCGATGACTCTGTTGGGGCAAATACTCCTGTTGCTAGCGGCCATCGCTAGCACGCTCTACCTCTTCAGAGGGACGCAAGATAACCTCGATAGCAGCAGTGAGATCAAAGTCACTCGACTCTCACTGCTGAGCATGATCATAGCCCTCATTGGCAGCTTCACCCTGACCAGTGACTCCATGGACAGTTCGACACTGCTTCGGATGCTGAACAATTTGGCCCTCTATGCAGGGGCCCCCATGATGGCTAGCGCACTGCTGGCACGAGCGGTGCAGCGCAGCTTCACCATGCAAACCTGGGGGCGTTACCTACTGGCACTGATTGCCCTGTTTGAGCTCTGCCGTAGAATGGATGCCGGAGCAGGTTACGCTATGGTGTTGGCTATTGTTCTAATAGGTGCATTAGGAGCAGCTGCCTTTCTTAGCAAAATCAGATCCCAACGAGCTTCGTTTTTGAGTGCGGCAATTCTACTGGCAATCGCTATTTTCAGCTGGAAAGCCAACACCTCTGATCTACTACTCTACTTAGCCCTTAGTTTGACGCTTCTGTTTGCCTCCAAAGGATTGAAGGCCAAAGCTTCACAGGCATAAAAAAGCAGAGGCGGTAAACCGGCTCTGCTTTTTAATCACTGATATCAATTAGTAGCGGTTCAACATGCCATCAAGGATGTTTTTCGGCGCTTCTGCGTAGTTTTCAAACTCCATTGAGTAGGTCGCACGACCCTGGGATGCTGAACGAAGATCGGTCGCATAACCGAACATCTCACCCAGTGGCACTGCAGCACGAATCACCTTGCCTGATGTCGTATCTTCCATACCCTGAACCAGACCACGACGGCGGTTAAGGTCACCCATCACGTCACCCATGTACTCTTCAGGTGTTACGACTTCCACTTTCATCATCGGCTCTAGAAGACAAGGATCGGCTTCCATAGCGTACTTTTTAAGTGCTTGAGATGCGGCGATCTTAAAGGCCATCTCATTAGAGTCGACATCGTGGAAAGAGCCGTCGTAAAGACGCGCTTTCAGACCGATCAATGGGTAGCCCGCAAGAACACCGTTCTTCATCTGCTCAGAGATACCTTTCTCGATCGCAGGAATGTACTCTTTTGGAATCGCACCACCGACGATCTCATTGATAAACTCCAACCCTTCGTCATCACTTGGCGAGAACTCAACGACAACGTGACCATACTGACCACGACCACCTGACTGGCGGGCAAACTTGTGGTTTGCAACAACACTGCTGCGGATCTTCTCACGGTAAGCCACCTGAGGTTTACCGATGTTCGCTTCAACCTTGAACTCACGTTTCATACGGTCAACGATGATGTCTAGGTGAAGCTCGCCCATACCCGAAATGATGGTCTGGCCTGTCTCTTGATCGGTCTCAACACGGAAGGATGGATCCTCTTGCGCCAATTTGCCCAGTGCCAAGCCCATCTTCTCTTGATCCGCTTGTGATTTAGGCTCAACCGCAACCGAGATCACTGGCTCAGGGAACTCCATACGCTCTAGAACGATCTTCTTGTCAGCATCACACAGCGTATCACCTGTGGTCACATCTTTAAGACCGATCATCGCAGCGATGTCGCCTGCGCGAACCTCTTTAATCTCTTCACGGCTGTTAGCGTGCATCTGCACCATACGACCGATGCGCTCTTTCTTCTGTTTAACCGAGTTATAAACGCTGTCACCAGATGCCAACACACCTGAATAGACACGAACGAAGGTCAAGGTTCCCACAAAGGGATCGGTAGCGATCTTGAATGCCAGTGAGGCGAACGGCGCGCTGTCATCCGCTTCACGCGTTTCAACGGTTTCAGCAGCATCATCCAATGTACCTTCGATCGCTTTGACCTCAGTCGGCGATGGTAGGTACTCAATAACCGCATCGAGTACTGCTTGAACGCCTTTGTTCTTGAACGCAGAACCGGCTAGCATCAAAACAATCTCGTTATTCAGAGTACGCTGACGCAGACCCGCTTTAATCTCATCAATAGATAGCTCACCCTCTTCAAGGTACTTATCCATCAACTCTTCATTGGCTTCGGCCGCCGCTTCTAGCAGCTCTTCACGAAGCTCTTCGGCACGGTCCTGTAGATCAGCTGGAATCTCTTCCAGATCATAGGTCATACCTTGATCGGCTTCGTTCCACATGATCGCTTTCATGCTGATCAGGTCAACGACGCCTTTGAATTCATCTTCAGCACCAATCGGAATATTAATAGGTACTGGTACAGCACCCAGGCGCTGTTTAAGCTGATCAACCACCATGTAGAAATCTGCACCGGCACGGTCCATCTTGTTCACAAACACCATACGAGGTACTTCGTACTTGTTTGCTTGACGCCATACCGTTTCAGTCTGCGGCTGAACACCCGAAGAGGCACAGAGCACAACAACGGCACCATCCAGTACACGCAGTGAACGCTCTACCTCAATGGTAAAGTCAACGTGCCCAGGAGTATCAATGATGTTAACGCGGTGCTCATCGAACTGCTGATTCATCCCTTTCCAGAAACAGGTTGTCGCAGCCGAGGTAATGGTGATACCACGCTCCTGCTCTTGCTCCATCCAGTCCATGGTTGCAGCGCCATCGTGCACTTCACCGATCTTGTGTGACATGCCTGTGTAGAACAGAACGCGTTCGGTTGTTGTCGTTTTACCAGCATCTACGTGAGCACAGATACCAATGTTACGGTAACGATTAATTGGGGTAGTACGAGCCATTGATCAAACTCCTGAAACGTAAAAAGCCCTCGTCATAAACGAAGGCTTTAAAAAAGCGAATTTAAAGCTGGCGAAATGATAACACCATTTCGCCAGATAAAAACGCTTAGAAGCGGAAGTGTGCGAACGCTTTGTTAGCGTCAGCCATGCGGTGAACGTCTTCACGTTTCTTAACCGCAGCGCCACGGCCTTCAGCCGCGTCTAGTAGCTCGCCCGCTAGACGAAGAGACATGTCTTTTTCGCCACGCTTACGCGATGCGTCAACCAGCCAACGCATTGCAAGCGCCATACGACGTGATGGACGAACTTCAACAGGTACTTGGTAAGTTGCACCACCAACTCGGCGAGACTTAACTTCGACCATAGGCTGAACAGTTTCCAACGCTTTATCAAACAGTTCCAAAGGATCTGCTTTAGTACGCTCTTCAACTTTCGCTAGAGCGCCGTAAACGATGCTCTCTGCTACAGATTTTTTACCGCTAATCATCAAGTGGTTGATGAATTTAGCCAGTGTGATGTTTCCGAATTTAGGATCCGGTAGAATTTCGCGCTTTGCAGCGACGCGTCTTCTTGGCATGGATAAGCCCTCAATAAATCGTTTAAAAGGTCTTCAGGTTACTCAGGCAATTAAGCCTGCCCTTACTCTTATCGTCTCGGTCTAGCTACCAGCGCGGACTAGGTCCTGCTTAACAGCTTCGCCGACTCTCATAGAGAGTAGACGAACTTAAGACTTAGGACGCTTAGCACCGTACTTAGAGCGGCCCTGTTTACGGTCGTTAACGCCCGCACAGTCAAGCGCACCACGTACAGTGTGGTAACGTACACCAGGTAGGTCTTTAACACGGCCACCACGGATAAGAACAACACTGTGCTCCTGTAGGTTGTGACCTTCACCACCGATGTATGAAGAAACTTCGAAACCGTTAGTAAGACGAACACGACAAACTTTACGTAGTGCTGAGTTCGGTTTCTTAGGTGTAGTAGTGTAAACGCGGGTACATACGCCACGACGTTGAGGACAAGCTTCTAATGCACGAACATCAGACTTCTCTACAACGCGTTTACGTGGTTTGCGCACCAGCTGGTTGATAGTTGCCATTAAGCAAACTCCACGTTTAGTTAAACAACAAAAAGACTAGGACCGAAGCCCTAGTCATTCAGGGGGCGAAATTTTAATCAATTCCACCCCTTCTCGTCAACGTCTTCTGAAATTATTCAGAATCTTCCACTGAAGCGTTCAATGCTTCAGTCAAAGCTGCTTGTACTTCTTCAGCACTTACAGTGACGCTAGATTCTGTATCCTGCATACGTTTGCGTTTGCGTTCGCTGTGGTATGCAAGACCAGTACCGGCTGGGATCAGACGACCCACAACCACGTTCTCTTTCAGACCGCGCAAGTAATCTTTCTTGCCGGTTACTGCACCTTCCGTTAGGACACGAGTTGTCTCCTGGAACGACGCTGCAGAGATGAACGACTCTGTTGCCAGAGAGGCTTTAGTAATACCTAGAAGCACACGTTCAAACTTAGCTGGCTGCTTACCTTCAGCAACCAATTTTTCGTTTGCGATTGTCACATCTACGAATTCAGCCTGTTCACCCTGAATGAATTCAGAATCACCGCTATCTAGGATCTCTACCTTGCGAAGCATCTGACGCACAATCACTTCGATGTGCTTGTCGTTGATGCCTACACCCTGTAGACGGTAAACGTCTTGGATCTCAGAAACGATGTATTTAGCTAGCTCTTCTACGCCCAATACGTGCAGGATATCGTGTGCACTTGATGGACCATCTGAGATCACCTCACCCTTCTCAACTGTCTCACCTTCGAAGACGTTAAGCGAGCGCCACTTCTGAATCATCACTTCGATTGGATCCGCACCATCAGTTGGAGTGATCACAATACGACGCTTACCTTTGGTCTCTTTACCAAAGCTGACAGTACCTGAAATCTCAGCAAGCACAGCCGCTTCTTTTGGTTTACGCGCTTCGAATAGATCCGCTACGCGTGGAAGACCACCGGTGATATCTTTGTTGACAGTACCCTCTTGTGGTAGACGTGCTAGGACGTCACCAACACCCACATCTGCACCATCTTGAAGGTTCAAGATCGCATTAGGTGGCAGCATGTACTGTGCAGGCATTGCTGTACCAGCGTGAAGAACGTCTTCACCCTTGGCATCAACAAGCTTGATCATTGGACGGATATCTTTACCTGCCTGTGGGCGGTCTTTGATATCCAATACTTCGATCGTAGTTAGACCTGTTAGCTCATCCGCTTGGCGCTTAACAGTGATGCCGTCTTCAAGACCAGCAAACTGAATGCGACCCGCAACCTCGGTTACGATTGGGTGAGTGTGCGGATCCCAGTTAGCAATGATTGCGCCTGCTTCGACAGTGTCGCCATCTTTCGCTTTGATCACTGCACCGTAAGGTACTTTGTAACGCTCGCGCTCACGACCGTGCTCATCGGTTACACCGATCTCACCAGATCGTGAAGAAGCGACTAGGTTGCCATCTGCACGCTCAACGGTTTTAAGGTTGTGTAGACGAATTTCACCGCCGTTCTTAACCTGGATGTTATCGACAGCAGCTGCTCGTGATGCCGCACCACCGATGTGGAAGGTACGCATGGTAAGCTGTGTACCCGGCTCACCGATTGACTGTGCAGCGATAACGCCGACAGCTTCACCGATGTTAACCTTGTGACCGCGACCTAGGTCACGACCGTAACAGCTTGAACAGATACCGTGGTGTGATTCACAGGTAATAGCAGAACGAACGATCACTTCATCGATCGAGCTGTAAGTATCGTCATTATCTAGACGTGCTACCCAAGCTTCATCCATCAATGTACCCGCAGGGATCAATACATCTTTACCCTGTGGATCAAGAACGTCTTGTGCAATAACACGACCAAGAACACGCTCACCTAGACCGACAACTACGTCGCCGCCTTCGATTAGCGCCTGAATCACTAGACCCTCTTCGGTGCCACAATCCTGCTCTGTGATAACCACATCCTGAGCAACGTCTACTAGACGACGAGTTAGGTAACCCGAGTTCGCAGTCTTAAGTGCCGTATCGGCTAGACCCTTACGAGCACCGTGAGTCGAGATGAAGTACTGAAGTACGTTTAGTCCTTCACGGAAGTTAGCCGTGATCGGTGTCTCGATGATCGAGCCATCTGGCTTAGCCATCAGACCACGCATACCTGCTAGCTGACGAATCTGAGCCGCACTACCACGTGCGCCTGAGTCGGCCATCATGTAGACAGAGTTGAAAGACTCTTGCTCTTCCTGCTCGCCTTCAGCGTTGATCACTGTGTCAGACTTCAGGTTGTCCATCATCTTCTTAGCAAGCAATTCGTTTGCACGAGACCAGATATCGACAACCTTGTTGTATTTCTCACCCTGAGTAACAAGACCGTCTGCGAACTGACGCTCGATCTCTTTCACTTCAGTGTCGGCTTCAGCAACAATGTTCACTTTCTCATCTGGGATAACGAAATCGTTAACACCGATCGATGCACCTGAAAGCGCTGCTTGACGGAAGCCCATGTACATTAGCTGGTCAGCAAAGATAACCGTATCCTTCAGACCACAACGACGGTACGCCTCGTTAAGAAGACGCGAGATCGCTTTCTTCTTCATCGCCTGGTTGATCAGTTCGAACGGAAGACCCGTTGGAACGATATCAAACAGCATTGCACGACCCACTGTCGTATCAACGATTGCAGTGCGAGACTCTTCGTTACCTTCGATGTCGCGGATCGTTTCGTTGATACGAACCTTCACGCGAGCCTGTAGGTGAACCTGTTTAGCACCATACGCACGCTGAACCTCTTTGATATCAGAGAATGCCATGCCTTCGCCCTGCGCATTGATGCGCTCACGAGTCATGTAGTACAGACCCAATACCACGTCCTGTGAAGGAACGATGATCGGCTCACCATTTGATGGCGAAAGAATGTTGTTGGTAGACATCATCAAAGCACGAGCTTCAAGCTGCGCTTCGATCGTCAACGGTACGTGTACCGCCATCTGGTCACCGTCGAAGTCGGCGTTATACGCAGCACACACAAGTGGGTGTAGCTGGATCGCTTTACCTTCGATCAAAACAGGCTCAAATGCCTGGATACCAAGACGGTGAAGTGTCGGTGCACGGTTTAGAAGAACTGGATGCTCACGGATAACCTCATCAAGGATATCCCATACAAGCGGCTCTTCACGCTCAACCATCTTCTTAGCGGCTTTAATCGTAGTTGCGTAACCACGAAGCTCTAGCTTAGAGAAGATAAATGGCTTGAATAACTCAAGAGCCATCTTCTTAGGAAGACCACACTGGTGAAGACGCAGTGATGGGCCAACCACGATTACAGAACGACCAGAGTAGTCAACACGCTTACCTAGAAGGTTCTGACGGAAACGACCCTGCTTACCTTTGATCATGTCAGCAAGCGACTTCAGAGGACGCTTGTTAGAGCCAGTGATGGCACGACCACGACGACCGTTATCAAGCAACGCATCGACAGATTCCTGCAACATACGTTTTTCGTTACGTACGATGATATCTGGAGCGTTAAGGTCTAGAAGACGCTTCAAACGGTTGTTACGGTTGATCACACGACGGTATAGATCGTTAAGATCAGAGGTTGCGAAACGACCACCGTCCAGTGGTACGAGTGGACGTAGATCTGGTGGTAGAACTGGAAGAACTTTTAGGATCATCCACTCTGGGTTGTTACCAGACTTGTAGAACGCTTCAAGTAGCTTAAGACGCTTAGACATCTTTTTAAGCTTAGTTTCTGAGTTAGTCGCAGGAATCTCTTCACGAAGAACTGAGATCTCAGCTTCTAGATCGATCGACTTTAGAAGTTCGCCGATCGCTTCAGCACCCATACGAGCGTCAAAGTCATCACCGAACTCTTCCAGTGCTTCAAAGTACTGCTCGTCGTTCATTAGCTGACCGCGCTGAAGCGTAGTCATGCCTTCATCGATCACAACAAATGATTCGAAGTAGAGAACGCGCTCGATGTCACGAAGGGTCATATCTAGCATCAAGCCGATACGAGACGGTAGTGACTTAAGGAACCAGATGTGTGCAACTGGAGAGGCTAGCTCGATGTGACCCATGCGCTCACGACGCACTTTAGTCATTGTCACTTCAACGCCACACTTCTCACAGATAACACCACGGTGCTTCATGCGCTTGTACTTACCACATAGACATTCGTAATCCTTTACAGGACCGAAAATCTTGGCACAGAACAGACCGTCACGCTCTGGTTTGAATGTACGGTAGTTAATCGTCTCAGGTTTTTTAACCTCACCATATGACCATGAACGAATCATGTCTGGTGAAGCCAGAGAGATACGGATCGAATCGAACTCGTCGCTCTGACTTTGAGTCTTCAACAGATTAAGTAAATCTTTCATTATCTATAGCTCCTCACGGGAGGGGGCTGCAGCACTTGGCATACAGCCCGATGTTCAATTAGGCCCTTACTCGTTCTCTAGCTCGATATCGATACCGAGAGAACGGATCTCTTTGATCAGCACGTTAAATGATTCAGGCATGCCTGGATCCATGCTGTGGTCGCCATCGACGATGTTCTTATACATCTTCGTACGACCATTCACGTCATCGGATTTGACTGTGAGCATCTCTTGAAGCGTGTAAGCTGCGCCGTACGCTTCCAGTGCCCAAACCTCCATCTCACCGAAGCGCTGACCACCGAACTGAGCTTTACCACCCAGCGGCTGCTGAGTAACAAGGCTGTAAGAGCCGGTTGAACGTGCGTGCATCTTGTCATCAACCAAGTGGTTAAGTTTCAGCATGTACATGTAGCCAACAGTCACTGGACGGTCGAACTTGTCGCCTGTGCGACCATCGAACAGATCCACCTGTCCACTATCATTCATGTCTGCAAGACGCAGCAGCGCTTTGATTTCAGATTCTTTAGCACCATCAAAGACTGGAGTCGCTAGTGGAACACCCGCTTTGAGGTTGTCAGCCAGAGCCAAGATCTCGTCATCGCTGAATGACTTAAGATCTTCTTTACGAGCACACTCTAGGCCGCTGTGCTGTGCGTTGTAGACGGCTTCAAGGAATTCACGAACTTCCTTAACTTTTTCAGCCTTCTTACGCTCAACTTCCAGCATGGTGTTGATCTTACGACCAAGACCTTTCGCTGCAGCACCCATGTGAGTCTCAAGGATCTGACCTACGTTCATACGAGACGGTACACCTAGCGGGTTTAGAACCACATCAACTGGCTCACCGTTCTCATCGTAAGGCATGTCTTCGACAGGCATGATAACTGAGATAACACCCTTGTTACCGTGACGACCTGCCATCTTGTCACCAGGCTGTACGCGACGCTTAGTTGCTACGTACACCTTAACAATCTTAAGTACGCCAGGCGCTAGATCATCACCCGTCTGAAGTTTGCTCTTCTTATCTTCGAAGCGCTTATCCAGCATTTCGCGACGCTCTTCAAGCTGCTTCTTAGCCGCTTCAAGCATCTCTGCTGCTGCACTGTCAGATACGCGAATCTTGAACCACTCATCGTGTTTAAGTTCAGCAAGGAATTCAGACGTGATCTCTTGACCCTTCTTAAGACCAGCACCACCGTCAGCTTTAAGGCCAACTAGCGTACGCTCAAGACGTTCGAAGGTTGCCACTTCAACAATGCGGAACTCGTCATCAAGGTCTTTACGGATGCTTGCAAGTTCAGCTTGCTCGATAGCGATTGCACGCTCATCTTTTTCAACACCGTCACGAGTGAAGACCTGAACGTCGATAACCTTACCAACAGTACCTGTCTTAACACGTAGAGAGGTGTCTTTAACATCAGACGCTTTCTCACCGAAGATCGCACGCAGTAGCTTCTCTTCAGGAGTCAATTGAGTTTCGCCTTTAGGCGTTACTTTACCTACTAGAATGTCACCAGGACCTACTTCTGCACCAATGTGCACGATGCCTGATTCGTCTAGTTTAGCGAGTGCAGATTCACCAACATTCGGGATATCCGCAGTAATCTCTTCAGAGCCTAGCTTAGTATCACGAGAGACACAGGTTAGCTCTTGAATGTGGATCGTAGTGAAACGATCTTCTTGAACAACACGCTCAGAGATTAGGATCGAGTCCTCGAAGTTGAAACCGTTCCAAGGCATGAACGCGATACGCATGTTCTGGCCAAGGGCTAGCTCACCAAGGTCAACCGATGGACCATCGGCTAGGATATCACCACGTGATACCTGCTCACCTAGGTTAACGATTGCGCGCTGGTTGATACATGTGTTCTGGTTCGAACGCACGTACTTAGTTAGGTTGTAGATATCTACACCTGCATCGCCAGCAGTAATTTCGTCATCGTTAACGCGAACAACCACACGGCTTGCGTCAACTGATTCAATAACACCGCCACGCTTAGCAACCACACAGACGCCAGAGTCACGAGCGATGTTGCGCTCGATACCGGTACCAACAAGCGGCTTATCAGCCTTCAGTGTTGGAACAGCCTGACGTTGCATGTTCGATCCCATCAATGCACGGTTCGCATCATCGTGTTCAAGGAACGGGATAAGAGCTGCCGCAACCGATACAACCTGACGTGGTGAAACGTCCATGTACTGTACGCGCTCTTTAGGCATTACGGTTGTTTCGTTCAAGTGACGAACAGTGACCAGCTCATCAGTCAGTTTGTTCTTCGCATCCACCGTTGCCGAAGCCTGTGCGATAACGAAGTTAGACTCTTCGATAGCTGATAGGTAATCGATGTCGTCTGTTACCTGACCATCAACAACGCGACGGTAAGGAGTCTCTAGGAAGCCGTAGTTGTTTGTACGAGCAAACACAGCTAACGAGTTGATCAGACCGATGTTTGGACCTTCAGGAGTCTCGATAGGACATACACGACCGTAGTGAGTTGGGTGTACGTCACGAACCTCGAAGCCCGCGCGCTCACGCGTTAGACCACCTGGGCCTAGTGCAGAGACACGACGCTTGTGAGTTACTTCGGAAAGCGGGTTGTTCTGGTCCATGAACTGTGACAGCTGCGACGAGCCAAAGAACTCTTTAATGGCAGCTGCAACTGGCTTAGCGTTGATCAGATCCTGAGGCATCAGGTTGTCTGATTCAGCCATGCTTAGGCGCTCACGTACAGCACGCTCTACACGAACAAGACCGACACGGAATTGGTTCTCAGCCATCTCACCAACTGAACGGATACGACGGTTACCAAGGTGGTCGATATCGTCAACAACGCCTTTACCGTTACGGATCTCGATCAGTGTCTTCATAACATCTAGGATGTCATCTTTAGACAGAATGCCTGAACCTGTCTCCTCTTCACGACCAAGACGGCGGTTGAACTTCATACGACCTACCGCAGAAAGATCGTAGCGCTCTTCAGAGAAGAATAGATTTTCAAATAGTGATTCTGCTGACTCTTTCGTTGGCGGCTCACCAGGACGCATCATACGGTAGATCTCTACCAATGCTTCTAGCTGGTTACGAGTCGGGTCAATACGAAGAGTGTCAGAAACGAATGGACCACAATCCAGTTCGTTAGTGTAAAGCGTTTCGAAACGTTCGATCTTAGCTTCTTGAAGTTTAGCTACCGCCTCTTCAGTCAGCTCGGTGTTACAAGGAAGCAGTACTTCACCTGTAGCAGGATCAACGATATCTTTAGCTAGAGCTTTGCCCACTAGGTACTCTGCAGGAGTCTCTAGTTGAGTCATACCCTCTTTCTGCATCTGACGGATGTGGCGCGGAGTGATACGGCGACCCGCTTCAACAATCACATCACCTTTAGGTGTAAGGATCTCGAAGCTCATTGTTTCACCACGTAGGCGCTCAGGAATAAGATCCATCTGAATCTTATCTTTCGATAGATTCCAGCCAGTCGTGTCAAAGAAGATATCTAGAATCTCTTCTGCTTGGAAACCAAGCGCGCGCATCAAGATAGTCGCAGGCAGTTTACGGCGACGGTCGATACGAACAAATAGAGAGTCTTTTGGATCAAACTCGAAGTCGAGCCAAGAACCACGGTAAGGAATGATTCGAGCAGAGTAAAGCAATTTGCCCGATGAGTGTGTTTTACCCTTGTCGTGATCGAAGAATACACCAGGTGAACGGTGGAGCTGCGATACGATTACGCGCTCAGTACCATTGACAACAAAGGTACCATTCTCAGTCATGAGCGGCATTTCGCCCATGTAAACTTCTTGCTCTTTAATGTCTTTAACCGCTTTCGTAGACGAATCGCGATCGTAGATCACCAGACGCACTTTAACGCGAAGTGGCGCTGCGTAGGTGATACCACGCTGCTGACACTCTTTTACGTCAAAGACAGGCTCACCTAGGCGATAACCAGCGTATTCCAAAGCAGCGTTTCCAGAGTAAGAAACGATTGGGAATACAGAATTGAATGCGGCATGAAGCCCCTCTTCGGTGCGACCTTCAGAAGTAGCGCCCGCCTCTAGAAACTTACGATATGAATCCAGCTGTGTCGCGAGCAGGTAAGGTAGTTCCATTACCTGACCGAGTTTACTGAAATCCTTTCGGATACGTTTCTTCTCAGTGTATGAATAAGCCATCAGTGTTCCCCAGCATGTGCATCTAGGTTGAGAAACCAAACTCGATAAATTATCGAGCAATTCGTTCCGTTAAAAAGTCTATCTACTAATAACGGAAAAAGGCCGGTGGCATTTTTGCCACCAGCCATACGCTTTTTAAGCAGCGTAGAGCTGCTTAATGCGCAGCAAGCTCAAGTTATTACTTAAGCTCGACAGAAGCGCCAGCTGCTTCAAGATCAGCTTTGATCTGCTCAGCTTCTTCTTTAGAAGCGCCTTCTTTAACAGTTGAAGGTGCACCGTCAACCATCTCTTTCGCTTCTTTAAGACCAAGGCCAGTTACTGCACGAACTACCTTGATTACGTTTACTTTCTTATCGCCAGCAGAAGCTAGAACAACGTCGAAGTCAGTCTTCTCTTCTGCAGCACCGCCAGCATCGCCAGCAGGACCAGCAACTACTGCAGCTGCAGCAGATACGCCGAATTTTTCTTCCATTGCAGAAACTAGTTCAACAACGTCCATTACTGACATTTCAGCAATTGCATTTAGGATATCGTCTTTAGACAGAGACATGATTAATTCCTTTATTAAATCGGTTACTTAGCAACCAGCCAATTAAGCTGCTTGCTCTTCTTTCTGAACGCGTACCGCATCGATAGCACGTACGAGCTTGCCAGCAGCTGCTTCTTTCATGCAGCTCATTAGCTTCGCTAGTGCTTCGTCGTATGTCGGTAGGCTTGCTAGCATTGCGATATCAACGATCTCGCCTTCGAAGGCAGCTGTTTTCAGCTCAAACTTGTCATTGCCTTTTGCAAAGTCTTTCAAGATACGGGCGCCAGCGCCTGGGTGCTCTTGAGAGAAAGCAATGATAGTTGGACCTACGAACGAGTCCGCTAGACATTCATAAGCTGTGCCCTCTACTGCACGACGTGCTAGCGTGTTACGTACGACTTTAAGCCATACACCCGCTTCACGTGCCTGCTTACGCAGTGCAGTCATATCGCCTACTTCAACGCCGCGGGAATCCGCAACGACAGCAGACAATGCAGAGCCAGCAGCTTCCTGAACCTCAGCGACGATCGCTTTTTTCTGTTCAAGTCCTATTGCCACAATTTACTCCTGGTTGTCTTTCGACATATTTACCAACCACCCCGCTTACGCGAGGCATGAGTACGGCTAAAATGATTCCGAGGAATCTCACCGTCTGCGCAGGCTGGTTGGCCCATTAAGATGCCACTGAAGAATCAATAGCATCACCTGCGGTCTTTGACGGTCTTCGTCTCTGTCAGACAGGTCTGAAGACCCTCAAATACCTTTGCTGGAGGATTAAGCGTCTAGTGACGCAACATCCACCTGTAGACCCGGTCCCATAGTGGTAGACAGGGTTACTTTCTTAACGTAAACGCCTTTAGCAGACGCTGGCTTAAGTTTCTTAAGCTCAGCAAGTAGAGCCGCTACGTTTTCAGCGATTTGGTTTGGCTCGAAGCCTACTTTACCAACTGACGCGTGAATGATGCCGTTCTTATCAGTACGGAAACGTACCTGACCAGATTTAGCATTCTTAACTGCACCAGCAACATCTGGAGTTACAGTACCAACCTTAGGGTTTGGCATTAGGCCACGTGGACCAAGCACTGTACCTAGCGCACCAACAACGCGCATAGCGTCTGGGCTTGCAATTACTACGTCGAAGTCTAGGTTGCCAGCTTTAACTGACTCAGCAAGATCTTCAAAACCAACAACGTCCGCGCCCGCTTCTTTTGCTTTCTCAGCGTTTTCGCCTTGAGCAAATACAGCAACACGAACTTCTTTACCTGTACCGTTTGGAAGAACACTTGAACCACGTACAACCTGGTCAGATTTCTTCGGATCAACACCTAGGTTGATCGCAACATCTACAGACTCAGCGAATTTAACAGCAGAAACTTCTGAAAGAATCTGAGCAGCATCAGCAGCAGCGTACAATTTACCCGCTTCTACTTTTTCAGCGATCGCCTTTTGACGTTTAGTCAACTTAGCCATTACTCATCACCCTCCACAACTAGACCCATGCGACGTGCAGAACCTGCAATCGTACGTACCGCTGCATCCATGTCCGCAGCAGTAAGGTCAGCCATTTTAATTGTTGCAATCTCTTCAAGCTGAGCGCGAGTAACAGTACCCACTTTCTCAGTGTTTGGACGAGATGAACCAGATTTAAGACCAACCGCTTTCTTCAATAGGATTGAAGCTGGTGGAGTCTTAGTGATGAACGTAAAGCTACGATCAGCGTATACAGTGATAACCACTGGAATTGGCATACCAGGTTCCATCGATTGAGTCTGTGCGTTGAACGCTTTACAGAACTCCATGATGTTCACACCGTGTTGACCTAGCGCAGGACCTACTGGCGGACTTGGGTTCGCCTGACCTGCTTTAACCTGCAACTTAATGTAGGCTTCTATCTTCTTAGCCATTGAGCTACTCCTTTGGGTACAAGCGCCTCTCGGCTCCCCTTTACACAACAAAAACCGAGCAGCCTTTCAGCCACTCAGTTCGTTAAAAACCTTCGTTAAACTTTTTCGACCTGACGGAACTCAAGTTCAACCGGTGTTGAGCGACCGAAGATCAATACAGCCACTTTCAGACGTGACTTCTCGTAATCAACCTCTTCAACAACACCATTGAAGTCAGCGAATGGGCCATCATTAACACGCACCATCTCACCCGCTTCAAACATCGTCTTAGGACGTGGCTTATCAACACCACTCTCTACACGACGTAGAATCTCATCAGCTTCACGCTGAGTAATTGGTGCAGGCTTATCTGCCGTACCACCTATGAAACCTAGAACACGTGGCGTACTCTTAACCATGTGCCAAGTTTCGTCGTTCATCACCATGTTAACAAGCACATAACCTGGGTAGAACTTGCGCTCAGACTTACGCTTCTTACCATCACGGATCTCTACAACCTCTTCTGTTGGCACAAGGATATCGCCAAACAGATCTTCCATACCGTGACGCTCGATCGCTTCTAGCAGACCAGCCTGAACACGCTTCTCATAACCAGAGTAAGCGTGAACAACGTACCAGCGCATCTTTTCTGAACTCATAGAAACCTCTTAACCAATAAAGCCAGACACTACCCAGCCGAGTAGCGAGTCCAGACCCCAAAGCAAAAGACCAACAATCAATACAGCCACAACAACGATCAAGGTCGTCTGCAAAGTCTCTTGACGAGTTGGCCATACCACTTTGCGAATCTCATTCTTCGCCTCTTTGAATAGACGGAAGAACGCTTTACCTTTTGCCGTTTGAAGTGCAACAAAGCCAGCTACAATTGCGAGCGCAACTAACGCAAGCACACGATAGAGCAGTGACTCGTTAGCGTAGACAGAGTTACCGACCACACCAACAGCAACGATCGCAATAACAACAAGCCACTTCAGGCTGTCAAATTTAGACACGTCGTCAGAAACTTTTGAGTTCACCAGAACCTCTACTAATCAAACACTTAAGCTAGATTTGCTGCATATAAACCACCTGCAAAAGGTGGCAGGGTAGGAGGGACTCGAACCCCCAACCTGCGGTTTTGGAGACCGCTGCTCTGCCAATTGAGCCACTACCCTATACAACAAGGGACGCGCATTATACCCGCCTAAAATCTCAGTTTCAACTGATAAAACCAAGAAATTCAGCAGCCTATGCGGTATTGAAAACCCACTTCGAAACGCTCTGACACCTACCCCAAGACGTAAAAAAAGGCAGACAATTAATCTACCTTACATGTGTCATGGAGCTCATGGGCGGATTTGAACCGCCGACCTCACCCTTACCAAGGGTGTGCTCTACCCCTGAGCTACATGAGCGAATATCGTCGATTGGAGCGGGTAGCGGGAATCGAACCCGCCTCTTCAGCTTGGAAGGCTGAGGTAATAGCCACTATACCATACCCGCCGAAGGAGCTATCGAAATGGTGGTGGGAGATGGATTCGAACCATCGAAGCTTTCGCGTCGGATTTACAATCCGATCCCTTTGGCCACTCGGGAATCCCACCAGTACTTATTGCTGAAATGGTGCCGGCACCAAGAGTCGAACTCGGGACCTACTGATTACAAGTCAGTTGCTCTACCAACTGAGCTATACCGGCTCAGCAATGAAGTGGGGCGTATCTTACTGATCAGGTTTCAGCGTTGCAACCCCTTCGCAGGGTTTTTTTTCAAATTGAGCGCCAGGCCACTGTGTCGCGACCATTTCGATCAATTCTTGATCAAATTCAAACCCTTGTAGGTAGCTTACAGTCACACGAAAAGCATCACTTTGAATGGTGTTAACCTTTTTACGCAATTTGCTCTGTAAATCATCTGGGAACTGCTTTCGCAACTCATCGACGGCAGCATCATCAGGATAGACGCCCATCACTAGTGCACCATCGCGACTCTCGGGAACCCAACCCAGTGACGCCAGCTGATCGAGCAAGGCAACACGACGATCGGCATCTGCTGGCAGGGGCAATTCAACTTTCCAACCTTGCGCAACAGGAGGAATCTTTTCGTAAGCGAGATCTACTCCATAGCCTTCAAGCTGAATAAGCAACCTCTCTGCCTCATAGTCACTCTCTAAAGGCTGAAAATAACCACACTCCCTTGGACGCAATACTAACTGCTCGCTTGCATCAAGTTCATTGGGAAGTCGAAGCGCGGCCGGCCTGATGTCTGGCTGCCTGACGGTGTCTGCAAATCGGTACTCTTGCGCGTACCACAAAAACAGCAGCGCATTCCCTAAAAGCACTAACAACACCAACCAACGTAACATTAAAGTGTCACCCTCTCCGCCAAACTCAATCCATCTAACACCAGGTTTGGCAGACACTCAACCCTAGGTTCTGACTTAATATATTCAAAAAGCTTAAGAGCATCACCACCGGTTAACAGAACACTCGCCTGCTCATGGAAATCTGCTCTTAGAGCCATAATAGAGTGAGCCAGACCGGCAAATACTAACTCCGCACCTGATGAAACACAGCTAGCAGTATCGACTCCACCAAAGGGTTGAGCACTAGCCTCTTGCTCAAAACGGATGTTTGCCGTTTGCCCCAGCAGCGCACTCTGCAGCATTTGGTAACCTGGGGTGATAAATCCACCTGTATGCTGCCCATTTGCCGTCAATAGATCGATGGTCACCGCACTGCCGGCATCAACCAGTATCGCGGGCACTCCCTTCCCTCTCTGAAAAGCAGCCAACAAAACCAACCAACGGTCGACACCTAATCGAGAGACCTCCTCATATCCACAGCGCACACCCGCGCACTCTTTCGAAACACGAGCAAACTCTGGAGTACAGCCATAGCGCTGTTCCAGTTCCGAGGAGAGCCTTTCATTAACCTCTGACGCCGCAACTGAGCTAATCCAAAGAGCATCCACCGATGCATCAGGCCATTGAGGATCAACCAGTCTGGTCACACCCTCGCGTTCAACCCGATCTGATACCAGGCGCCACTTAACTCGACTGTTGCCTATATCCAGTTCAAGACGCACTGTTAACTCCTCGTAAACTAATCTCACCAGCAGAGTAACGGTTTAGCTTACCCTCAACCTCCACTAGCACCTCACCCTGCGCATCCACACCTCGGCAAATACCCTCCACTTCAGCGTGACCCATTAAGAGCCTAACAGGATAATCTTGGAATGCATGGACCGCCTGCCACTGCTGAGCGTATGCCGAGAAACCTTTTGTTTCAAACTCATTTAACAGTTGAGTTAATGATCGGACAATCTCAATCAAAAGCTGAGAACGAGTTAGCGTACCTGACATGTAGTTGCCCAAATCCGACCACTCTTGGTCAATGCTCGAATTGACACTGTCCGGCATCTTCACATTGATCCCAACACCAATCACAGCAGAACACTCACCCGTCAGATCGCCGGCCAGCTCGATCAATACCCCACCCAGCTTACGCTTCTCTAATAGGAGATCATTCGGCCACTTCAACTGCACTCCTGTCACAGCAAGCGAACTCAATGCCTGCTGAACAGCCAACCCAACCGCCAAACTTAGACCTTGGAGTGCTGCCGCGCCCCCTTTAAATTGGCAGCCCAGTGAAAGATACAAATTGGCCGCAAAAGGGCTCACCCACTGACGTCCGCGTCTACCTCGACCCTGCCCCTGATACTCAGCTGCCACTAACACTTTGCGACAGCCATCAGACATATGGGTTTGCGCAACACGATTGGTCGAGTCGACCGAATCTAAAACGTCGATGCGGTCATAGTTAAGAGAGGACAACTCATTTGCGATAAACTGTTCATCAAGCAGATCTAGACCGCCATTGATGCGATAACCCCGCCCTCTCGATGATTGAATAGCGATTCCCAGAGCACTGAGTTTATCTAACTCTTTTCGAAGTGCGGATGAGGATATGTCCAGAATCGCAGCCAGACTGTTACCACTGCGATACTGGCCATCTGCCAGCAGCGATAACAGTCGTTGCACGGTTACGCCTCGCTGCGGTCGTAGACGATGAATGCGTAGGGGTAGCGGTTCGGCTGATCGCCGGCAGGAAAAGATTGACGACCCAACTCTTGCCACTGGCCGTAGTCAATTTCAGGAAAATGAGCATCACCCTCGGGTTCAGCCTCTACCTGTGTCAGGTAGAGACGATCAACAAGAGGTAGCGATTGTGCATAGATCTGAGCACCACCAATAATGACAGCCTCCTCTACCCCATCGATCATAGCCTGTGCCTCACCGACCTCGATAGCCTCTTCTAGGCTTGCCACGATTTTGACACCTTCAGCACTCCAATTCGAATCTCGTGTAATGACGATATTCAAACGACCTGGCAGAGGCTTGCCAATCGACTCAAAGGTTTTGCGACCCATAATAATGGGCTTACCCATGGTCACCTCTTTGAAATAACGCAGATCTTCAGGTAGGTACCAAGGCAGTTTATTGTCATTACCAATAACGCGATTTAAACCCTGAGCGACGATTAAAGCTAATCTCATAACCTCTCCTACTTATACAGAAAATGGGTATTGAATGGCGTCATGGTACTGATAGCCAACCACTTCAAAGTCATCCGTTGTCACCCAGGTTTCGATATCCTCAAGCGATTTAATATCGGGATTGATCTTTAACTGCGGGCTAGGGAAAGGTTCGCGCTTAAGCTGCACGTCACGCATCAACTCCAACTGATCTTCATAGATGTGCGCATTGACGATCTTATGATACGCCTTACCTGGTTTATGACCGGTTATCTGGGCCATCAACGCCAACAACACATAGACCTGAACCTGATTAAAATTGAGGCCCAGCGGCACATCACAACTGCGCTGATAGGATGTTAAAAAGAGCTGATCACCCAATAGCGAAAAGGTGTGGGTATGCATACAAGGACGCAGACAACCAAGATGAAACTCACCCGGGTTGTAGAAGGTCAGGATTTCGCCGCGATCATCGATCCCTTTAGAGAGGTTATCAACAATCTTCTTAAGCTGATCGGTGACGCTGCCATCGGACGCCATCCACTGACGACCCTGCACTCCGTAAACACGCCCCATGTCATCCTCACCTTTACGAGCAGGATTATTCAACCAAGCACCATTCTCGTTTGCGTTAGCATTCCACGTATTACAGCCAATATCACGAAACTGAGCCGCACTATCGTATCCACGTAGGTAACCCAATAGCTCAGCAATAGCCGCTTTGTAAAAACTCTTGCGCGTTGTGACGAGCGGGAACTGATTGCCCGCGACATCATATTCAAGATTGGCATCAATCACTGTTAAACAACGCTTACCGGTGCGCTCATTACCCACCCAGACGCCTTCATCAATGATGCGTTGGCACAACTCTAAATACTGTTTCATCCAATAACCTTAGATTAATTTTTCGACGCAACTGGGCGCATAAGCAGATAAAGCCCAATCAAAATCATGGGTAGAGAGAGTAACTGACCCATTGTTAAAACATCAAACCCAATAAAGCCAAGATGCGCATCCGGCTCCCTAAAGAACTCTACAGCGCTACGAGCAAGGCCGTAACCTAACAAAAAGAGCCCTGAAACCGACCCCAACTTGCGCGGTTTCATTGAGTAGATCCAGACAATTGAGAACAGAACAATACCTTCGAGCAGCGCCTCATAAAGCTGCGAAGGGTGTCTAGCTAACAGGTCGTTGGCACGTGGAAAGATCACACCCCAGGTCTGATCAGTGGCACGCCCCCACAACTCACCACCGATGAAGTTACCCATCCTGCCAGCAGCCAAACCTAAAGGCACGAGCGGGGCGACAAAATCACCGATCTCGAAAAGCGATTTACCCTGACTTTTAGAGAACCAGAGAATGACAGCAACCACCCCTAACAAACCACCATGGAAGGACATCCCCCCTTCCCAAACATGGAATAACCAGAGGGGATTTTCTAAGAAGTAGTCAAAGTGGTAGAAAAGGACATAACCGACTCGGCCACCAAGAATGACACCTAGAGCACCATAAAAAATCAGATCAGAAAGCTGCTTTTCGCTCCATAGACCGGTTCGCTTTGCTTGAACAGTACCCAACCAATAGGCCGAACCGAATGCGAGCAGGTACATAATGCCGTACCAATGAATTTGAAGCGCACCAAAGCCGACCGCAACTGGGTCAATATCATGAGTCCAGATCACGCCAACCCCATCAAGTTAATCAGCAAGAAACGAACACCAATGACCATTAAGAAGATGGCAAAGATCTTTTTCAGGTGTTTTTGTGGCAGAGAGTGCGCCAATTTCGCACCGACTCGAGCAAACTGTGAACTGGCAATCGCAATGCCCACAAAGGCTGGCAGATAGATGTAGCCAACACTATAGGCAGGCATACCCGCCGCATCTTGGCCGGCCCAGATATAAGCCAGAGCACTGAACAGCGCGATGGGCAAACCGACTGCGGCTGAAGTGCCGACTGCTTCACGCATCTCACTGCCTCGAGCGGTCAAGTAGGGCACCGTCAAGGTACCACCGCCGATACCAAAAATAGAGGAGGCTCCACCAATGACTGAACCCGCAACACCCAACTCTAAGTTTTCAGGCGTGCTTTTACCCTGACGCGGCTTCAAATCGAAAGCCATCTGCACTGCGACCATACAGGCAAAAACTCCAAAGATGATTTGAAGATTATCACCACTTAACTGATCAGCGATCCAAACACCGACCATAGCACCAACGGCAACACCGACAGCGAGCGGCTTAAACTGATCAAAGCGAACCGCACCGCGTTTATTATGCGCCAGTACCGAACTGATCGAGGTAACCACAATGGTTGCAAGTGAAGTCGCTACTGCAGCGTGGGTCACAACGACCTCTGGCATCGCCTGAGCCGTAAAGCTAAAGATAAGAACGGGGACGATCAAAAGACCGCCACCAATACCAAAGAGCCCAGCCACAACGCCAGCCACCGAACCTAGAACTAGGTAGGTAATTAATGTCTCTATCATCTAATCGTTTCCTGGAAGAACGGGACGCGTCAACTGTGTCAGACCCGCGTTTTGAAGCGTTTCACGAAGCAATAGGTGAATATCTGAAGACTCATCCATTTTCATCACCTGCCCTAAAAGCAACGCTGCATCTTTATATTCAACACTGCGAATCGCCAACTTAACTTTAGGTAAGTTGGTCGAGTTCATTGAAAGCACGTCATAACCCATCGCCATCAACAGCAACGCACCGCCGGGATCGGCCGCCATCTCACCACAGATAGAGACCTGTTTCTGGTATTTGTGCGCCTCATTAGCAATCAACTGCAGTGCCTGCAACACCGATGGGTGATAGGTGGTGTAGAGATCAGCAACACGCGGATTATTGCGATCAACTGCGAGCAGATACTGAGTCAAATCATTAGAACCGACTGAGACAAAATCGATCAAAGGCGCAAAACGGCCAATTTGATAGACCGCAGCGGGCACTTCAATCATGACGCCAATCTCAGGCTTCTGAAGATCCAACCCCTCCTCCAACAACTCGTTGAACGCCTGATTAATCTGCTCCAGCGCCGCTTCCACCTCTTGAACACTGCTGATCATTGGCAGCATGATCCTTAAGTTATTGAGCCCCTCAGATGCCCGCAACATAGCACGCACCTGAACAAGGAAGATCTCGGGATGATCTAAGGTGACACGAATGCCTCGCCAACCAAGGAATGGGTTCTCTTCCTCAATTGGGAAATAGGGCAACGCCTTATCACCACCAATATCTAGGGTGCGCATGGTTACAGGTTTGGGGGCAAAGGCTTCCAGTTGACGACGGTAACTGTCCGCTTGCTCTAGTTCAGAAGGAAAAGTATCCCTAATCATAAACGGAATTTCTGTACGATAGAGTCCGATACCTTCAGCACCGCGTTTAACCGCACGCTCCACATCTGCCGTCAGACCGGTATTAACCCATAACGTCTGATTGAAACCATCTTGTGTCTCAGCGGGAAGGTCGCGAAGTTGATCCAGGTTAGCCTCAATCGCTCGCTCCTCTTTGAGAATAGAGCTGTAGGCTTCTAACAGATCATCTGTCGGGTCAACGTAGATCCTGCCTGAGTAGCCATCGACAATAACCTGACGACCATCAAGCTTGGTATAGGGCAGCTCAACCACACCCATCAGCGTTGGAATACCCATTGAACGAGCCAATATGGCGGCATGTGAGGAGCCAGAGCCGGTCACAGACACCATACCGACCAACTTATCTTCAGGCACCAAACCGAGCATAGCCGGCGAAAGGTCATCGGCAATCAAAACCGTGTTATCTGGGAAATCAGGAACCCGTTCAGCCCCCTCTTGTTGCATTGCCGAGAGCAGACGACGACCTAAGTCACGAATGTCAGTTGCCCGCTCGCGCAAGTAGGGGTCCTCCATATCGGAGAACTGCCTAACATGAGCTTGAATAACTTCCCGAAGCGCACCCTGAGCCCAGTTTCCTGCCTCAATCTTAGTTCGCACTTCACTTGGAATGGCATTGTCATCCAGCATACGGAGGTAGACTTCGAAGAGCGCCTGCTCCTCTGTTCTAAGGCGCGTCGCTAGAGAGTCAGAGACCTTCTGAATATCTTCCCGCACTTGAACCAGGGCGTGTTCGAAATCTTGCAGCTCTGCCTGGATATCATTGGCAGGCTTGTCAGGCACACTGCGTAGATCTGCAGAGAGCGTTGCCACATAGACATTACCGATAGCGACACCGGGTGCGCCAGCGATACCGACAAAACGCTTCGCCGTGACAGGCTCATCATCCTGTTTAGCGGCAGCAAAAACATCAAGAATGGAGCCGGTGGCCTCGGCATGGGCAATCACGCCAGCGAGCTGAGCCGACAGAGTAACCATGAAAGCCTCTTCAGACTCATCAAAGCGTCGAACTTCCCGCTGCTGAACAACCAACACACCGTGCACTTTACGCTGATGGATAATCGGCACACCAAGGAAGGCGTGGAAGCGCTCCTCACCGGTCGATTGTAGATAGACAAACGAAGGGTGAGTGAAGGCATCTTCAAGGTTGATCGGTTCTGCACGAGAACCGACTAAACCCACGATACCCTCAGTCGAGGATAGAGAGACTTTACCCACCGCGTCCTGATTCAAACCCTCGGTGGCACGAAGCACATAACGATTCGTTTGCGTATCGGTTAGGTAGATGGAGCACACTTCAGTCGACATTGTCTCACGAATGCGACGCACAGTAAGGGAGAGTACCGACTCAAGATCGGACTCACTGCCTACTTCCTGCACAATCTGACGCAATCGAGCGAGCATGCTCATGTGCGACTCCTTTTAGACATTGTGTGTCTAGCGTTTAACGATACGTGTCAAACGAGGAGATAACTCCCGCATCGCTTTACGATAAACCTCTTTTTTAAATGAGACGACTTGCCCTATTGGGTACCAATAACTCACCCATCGCCAACCATCAAATTCTGGGGTGTCCGAACAGTCGATTTTCACTGCCTCGTCACGACTCAACATGCGCAACATAAACCACTTCTGTTTTTGACCTATACAGAGTGGAAACTGATTACGACGAATCATGCGTTTTGGCAGACGATACCTTAACCAACCACGGGTAACGCCGAGGATCTCCACATCCTTTTTCGTTAGGCCGATCTCTTCATGGAGTTCACGATACATGGCTTGTTCAGCGGTCTCATCCGCATTGATTCCACCTTGTGGAAACTGCCACGCATCTTGACCACAACGACGCGCCCACAGAACTTGACCCAGCGAGTTAACCAAAATGATACCTACATTCGGTCTAAACCCATCTGAATCGATCACTTTGTTTTCCTTAAAAAACTTTAACTTATGGTCCTATTGTTCCACAGTACCAACTTTTAAGAAATAGACTATTCACAGTGTCTTGCCAGTCAGCTCAGACACCCGTATTCTCTGCAGCGAATCCTAAACACGAGAACCTTATGAAACCCTTGGCTATTTTTGATCTGGATAACACCCTACTCAACGGCGACAGTGATCACGCATGGGGGGAGTTTTTGTGTCAAAAAGGCATTGTTGATGAGACCGCCTACCGAGCCGCAAATGATCGCTTTTTTGAACAGTACAAAGCGGGTACGATGGATATCAACGAATTTCTCGAGTTTGCGTTAAAACCACTGACAGAGCACAGCAAAGCTCAACTAGATCAGTGGCACAACGAATTCATGTCCGAGGTTATTGAGCCGATCATCCTGCCTAAGGCTGAAGAGCTCTTAGCAACACACCGCGCCGCGGGAGATAGGCTGATGATCATCACCGCGACCAACAGCTTTGTCACAGGACCCATTGCTAAACGCTTAGAGGTAGATGAGTTTCTTGCCACTGAGCCAGAACAGCTCAATGGTGCATACACAGGAAAAATAGCGGGCACACCCTGCTTCCAATCTGGCAAAGTTACCCGACTCAACGAGTGGCTCAAAGAGCACAACGCCAACCTCTCTGGCAGCCACTTCTACAGCGATTCAATCAACGATCTACCTCTGCTTGAGCAGGTAGAACGCGCCGTAGCCGTTAACCCAGACGAACGACTAACAGCTGAAGCTCAGCAGCGCGGCTGGCCGATCCTTGATCTTCGCCGCTAATCCTACGCAACTGTTTTAAGCGGATTTTTTGGTATTCGCCAGCGTGTCATTAAGTGCACGCATCACATTTTTACGGGTTACTATTCCAAGCAACTTACCCTCTTCACAGACTGGGTAAACCTTAGGCTTACCACCTTCCATGCGCTCAGCCAGCTGCAACAGCGTCTCTTTAGGAGAGACCGTCAGTGGTTGGCGATACATGATATCGCTGACACAGGTGCGATCATCAAGATAGTAGCTACTTGAGATGAGGTAGCGCAGGCAGTCATGCTCTGACAAGAATCCTGAAATTTTGCCCTCAGTGTTAACAACGGGCAGACCCGGGTAGTTAGAATCAACAAGGTGGGCAACCGCCACCTCCAAAGAGGCAGACTCTTGCAGAGGCACGACCGAAGCATCCATTAGATCTGAAACCAGTTTCTGGGAAAACATTACTCTCTCCTATTGATTAGAGTCACACTTTCATTATGGTTCAAAATCCAATTTTTTCCACACTCAGACTTAAGAGATAATCAATCAAATGATCTGGCACAAAAAAACGGAGCTAAGGCTCCGTTTTTCTCTTCCATAAATTCTGATCACTCATTCGCCAATAAGCGCATGAAATAAGCTTTCAGATACTCAGTTTCAGGAATCGCTGGGTGAATAGGGTGATCCGCTCCCTGATAGCCCTGTGCGAAAATTTGCCCCTGACGATCCAGCTCACGACTGTTGGTCCGTAGCGTATCGACTAGACGGTCTGTCTGCAGGTGCATTGAGCATGATGCCGATACCAACACACCACCACGCTTCAGCAGACGCATCGCAAAGTTGTTGATACGTGCATAAGCACGCTCACCATTACGAATGTCTTTTTTGCGCATAATAAAGGCAGGTGGATCGACGATCACCACATCAAAGCGCTCTTTATCAGCTACCAGTGTTTTACAGATATCGAAGGCATCGCCTTGCAGAGCTCTAAATTTCGGCAGAGCATTTTGTAGACGCGCATTCTCTTCAGCCACTTCCAGTGCGCCTGCAGACGCATCAACACAGGCCACTTCAGACGCGCCGGCAGCCAGTGCTTGAGCACCCCAGCCACCCACATAACTGAACAGATCAAGGACCTTTTTACCCTTCACCATCGTCTGCATACGTGCTCGGTTTTCACGGTGATCGTAGAACCAACCTGTTTTTTGCCCCGTCAACAGGGGTGCAACTAGGTTAACGCCATTTTCAGACAGTGGTGACAGATCGCCGACTTCACCTTGAACCACCTCAACGTAGGCCTCAAGACCTTCGGTTTCACGGAACTTACCGTCATTACGCAACACAATGGCGGCCGGCATAAAGACCTTGTTCAAGGCATCAATCACATGATGCTGAACCTTCTCCATCCCTGCCGTCGAAATCTGTATCACAAAGATATCGTAGTATCGATCGATCACTAGGCCAGGTAGACCGTCCGAATCGCCATACACTAAGCGGTAGCAGGGCTGATCAAAACTCATCTCGCGCAAAGACAGTGCGATGTTGAGACGGTGCACAATCAGCGAGCGATCGAGCTCTTGCTCTGGATCACGACTAAACAGACGACCACAGATCAAGGTATTGGGGTTGATAATCGCACTGCCTCTTGGGCGACCTTGGGAATCTACAACCTGGACCTGCTCTCCCACCTCAAAATTTTTCAGGGGTGAGGCTTTATTGTCCACCTCATTACTGTAGATCCAGACGTGTCCGCCACGAAGACGGCGATCTGCACCCTGCTGTAGAACTAAAGATTTTGCTTTCATCTAGCGATTACCAAAAATAAAAATACCCCGGTTGGCATTGAAACTTTCAAGCCAACCGGGGTTTTAGTCAGATCAGATTACTCTTCTTCGCAAGCAGCTGAGTATTCGTCAGCGCTTAGAAGGTCATCCAATTCACTCTCATCAGTCAGTTTAAGTTTGAAGAACCAGCCATCACCATAAGGGTCGCTGTTAACCATCTCTGGTGCATCTTCAAGATCATCGTTAACCGCAACGACAACACCGCTAACCGGTGCATAGATATCAGATGCTGCTTTTACAGACTCAACCACACCTGCGTCATCACCAGCAGACACCTCTGCATCGATGTCAGGCAACTCAACAAATACCACATCGCCCAGTGCTTCTTGCGCGTGGTCTGTAACACCAATCGTTACAGTGCCATCACCCTCAACACGGATCCACTCGTGGCTGCTTACATACTTCAATTCGCCAGGAACGTTACTCATCTTTTATCACCTGATCTGATTATTCAAAAACTTTTTTGCCGTTGCGGACGAAAGGCGGACGGACGACTCGAACGTCGATCTCTTTTCCACGCATTTCAACTTTCGCAGCAGCACCAGTACCGGCAGGCACTCGAGCCAGAGCGACCGAGAAGCCTAAGGTTGGGGAGAATGTACCACTGGTAATTTCACCCTCACCAACACCGTCAACAATAACACGCTGATGCCCTCTTAAGACACCTCTTGTTTCAAGCACCAAGCCCACTAACTTATCGTAGCCGCCATTCGCTTTTTGCTGATCAAGAACCTCACGACCGACAAACTGTCGATCAGATGGTTCAAACGCCACCGACCATGCAATGCCGGACTCTAACGGAGTCACAGAATCGGTCATATCGCTGCCGTATAGATTCATACCCGCCTCCAGGCGAAGCGTATCACGCGCACCTAAGCCACAAGGTGCGACACCCGCTTCAGCCAGTGCAGACCAAAACTGAGCAACTTCATCATCAGGCACCATGATCTCAAGGCCATCTTCGCCGGTATAACCGGTGCGGGCAATAAACCACCCTTCCGACTCAAACCCTTGGAAGACCGATAGTTCGTTAATGGCCTGCTCACGCGATCCACCAAGAAGCGCAGCGACTTTTGCACGCGCCTTAGGACCCTGCACAGCGACCATGGCCAACTCAGGTTGCTCATTTAACGTCACATCAAAACCGATCGCTCGATCCGCCATCCAGGCCAAATCTTTCTCACGCGTCGCACAGTTAACCACCAAGCGGTACCACTCGTTAGAAGAGCTCTTATCAGTCATCAAGTAGATAATAAGATCATCGATAATGCCGCCCTGCTCATTGAGCATGGCTGTATAGAGCGCCTTACCTTTAACTTCTAAACGCGCGACATCATTAGCCACAAGATATTGAAGATACTTACGTGATTCCTGACCTGATACGTCAACAATGGTCATGTGCGACACATCGAACATACCTGCATCTTGGCGCACGATATTGTGCTCTTCTAGCTGAGAACCATAGTGCAATGGCATATCCCAACCGCCGAAATCGACAAGCTTACCGCCCATTGATGCGTGCAACTCATAGAGTGGAGTTTTGTGTCCCATTTACAGTCCTGTTATTCAATCAATAAACTCCGCCTCTCTGCGGAGTTTCAAAAAGGGACAAGAAGTTTACCCTAAAATGGGTTTAGTTCAATCTTTGATCAACGCTTGCCGACGCTGCTCGTCGCATCCGAGTCGGTAGATCGCCGGAAAGGCCCATCGCTTCTGACATAATGTGCTGCTTAATTGGCTCAACGCGATTGAAAAGACGCATACCAACACTGCGCGCCCATTCGATCGGAGCTGGTTGTGGAGCAAATAGACGCCTAAACCCTTCCATCACCGCGCTCATGCGCAGGTTACTCATCTGCCTTGAACGCTCATAACGCTTTAACACCTTCGCATCACCGATCGGCTCACGACGCATCTGTGCCTGAGCAATCACGTCGTTGAGCGCAGCGCTGTCCAAAAAACCTAAATTGACACCCTGCCCTGCAAGCGGGTGGATCGTGTGTGCAGCATCGCCGATCAGTACTCCTCCCTCAACAGCATAGTGCTTGGCGTGACGCTGTCTTAACGGAACCTTTTGAATACCAGTTGCCGACGCCACTCGGCCCAACACATCACGCGAACCAAAGCTGACGGCTGCACAAAAGGCATCCTGATCCATCTCTAATAGTTCTGCTGCATGTTTAGGCGAGGTCGACCAGACCAACGAGACATGATGAGCGCTTGCGGTCTTAAGAGGGAGCAGTGCAAGAGGGCCATCCTCTGTAAACCGCTGCCAACAGGTGTGTTGATGAGGCCGAGTCATCTCAAGCGTTGCCACAACGGCATGCTGACCATAGTCCCACTCATGAGTAGCCAGACCCAACTGCTTACGTGTATTTGAGTGGGCACCGTCAGCACCTACCACAAGCTGCGCAGATAAAAGATCACCATCTTCGAGCTCTATGAGTCGACTAGACTCTTGGAATCGCCCCAGTGTTTTAATACGTGAGGCGAAATTGAGCTTAAGATTTGCACGGTCAAGTGCCGCTTTTAATAGACCTAAAACAACCAGGCGATTCTCTACGATAAAGCCCAACTGCTTCTCGTGAATATCAAAACAGTCAAAATCGACCTCGCCACGCGTTTCACCGTCCCAGACATGCATTTTCTCATAGGGTTCTGCTCGCCAGCTAAGAATATGCGACCAAGCCCCCAAGGATTTCAGTAACTCGACAGAGGCCAGTGTGAGAGCACTCACACGAGAATCAAAAGCCCCCTGCATGAGCTGAGCAGCCTGGTCATCAATGGTCGACAGATCCATACCAAATTGATCCAACACCTCAACCTTCAAACCAAGATCCGCCAGTTGAATCGCTGCAGCCAAGCCAGTCATACCTGCGCCAGCAATGGCAACGTCCACTGAGCGAATAGCATTTTTATCAGTCATTAGACTTTAACCTCGCCGCTGGGGTATCCAAGCCCATCGCAGCCCTCGCCAATAGAGTGCGTGCCGATGGAATTAAGTCTAGGGTTTGCAATGCCAAGCTTCGCCCCAAACGGAGAGCCGGATTAGTAGAGCTAAAGATTTTCAATGCAGAGTCGCCAAACCCGATCGTACGACTTTGATCTTTTCGACGCCCGTCAATGAACTCCTCCAACATGGCTAATGCACCAATATCTTGGCCCGCTTGCTTGGCCAGAATAATCCGCTCCGCTAACTCACAAACACCGCGCAAGGCTAGGTTGAACCCCTGACCTGCAATGGGGTGCAGAGCATGAGCGGCATTACCAAGAACCACCAAACCACGGCGAACCTGCTCATCAGCCAAGGTTAAATGCAGTGGGTAGGAGAATCGCTCACCCACTCCAATCAAGCGACCGGCACGATATCCAAAGGCTTGTTGAAGATCGGCCAAAAATTGCTGATCGATCTGCCCCATGCGGGAATTGACCTGATCGTCAGACAGCGTCCAAACCAACCCCATACGGTGGCGCCCTTCGTGATCTTCGATCGGAAGCAGAGCAATAGGACCATTTTCGGTAAAACGTTCATAAGCAACGCCATCATGAGGGCGATCGACCTCTAGGTTGGCAATGAGTGCATGCTGATGATAGGGGGTCTGGCGATACTCAATACCCATACGCTGTCTTAGCTCAGAACGTCCACCATCCGCCATGACCACCAGTGGTGCTGTTAAGGTTATCGACTCACCATCTTGATCTATCACCACATGACGCTGACCCTCCACCCACTCAACCGATTCAACGGTTGCCGGCGAATAGAGTTCGACCTGATCGCGCGCGGCCAGTACCGAGCTCATTAACACCTGACCTAACCAGTGGTTCTCGACAACATAGCCCAGTGCGTCGACGCGCTCCTGCTCAGCACTCATGGTCGTTTGACCCCAGCGTCCTCTGTCAGAAACATGGATCCGATCGATGGGAGTCAGGTGTTCATGGAGAAGCTCCCACACACCCATAGACTCAAAGGCGGTTCGGGATCCATAAGCCAATGCGGTAGAGCGTGCATCAAAGCTGGGCTGAAACTGAGGATTGGGCTTAGCCTGCATAGGGCTCTGCTCAACAAGAGCGATCTTAAGACCTAAGGATTTGGCAGAAGGTGTTAACGCAGCGACTAAACTGGCGCCCACCATGCCACCACCACAAATGATTAGATCAAACTGCGATTCATGCACGGCGCATCAATGCCTCTATCTCATCTATCTCTTTGGGTACTGCAGAGGTTAAAACTCGCGCACCCTCATCTGTTACCATAACATCATCTTCGATGCGAACACCGATGCCGCGCCAGCGCTCTTCGACGCTGTGATCATCGGGGGCGATGTAGAGACCCGGTTCAATGGTCGTGACAATGCCAGGCGAAAGCTCGCGCCACTCACCCTCTACACGGTAAGAGCCAACATCATGAACATCCATACCTAACCAGTGACCAATGCGGTGCATATAGAATCGACGATACGCGCCCGATTCAATTAACTGATCCACCTCACCCGACAGCAAACCGAGCTCAACCAACCCTTTAGTCAATATTTCGACAGACAACTGATGCAGAGAGTCCCAATTACAACCCGGTTTGACCGCGTCAATGCAGGCTTTGTTGGCGTCTAAGACCAACTGATAGATGGCACGCTGCTCTTCGCTGAACTGGCCGTTAGCAGGGAAAGTCCGGGTAATGTCACTGGCATAGTTATCCAATTCACAACCTGCATCTATCAGAATGAGATCACCCTCATTAATGGGCTGATCGTTGTCGATGTAGTGAAGAATACAGGCATTTTTCCCTGCCGCCACAATAGGCGTGTAAGCTTGAAAACGAGCACCCTCAGCCATGCAGTGACTCTGAATAATCGCTTCCAGTTGGTACTCATTCATGCCAACCCGGCACTGCTGCATCGCTTTAACATGAGCCTCTGCAGAGATATCGGCCGCTCGCTGCATGATGGCGATCTCAGCATCGGATTTAAACAGACGCATCTCATGCAAAATAGAATCTGAATCACTCAAAGCCTTGGGAACTTCAGCGCCCGCTCGAACACGTTTAGCCAGATCCTGAATCCAACCTTTTACCCGGGAGTCCAATGCAGCATCGCGTGCTAACGGGTAGAACAGCTGATCAACGCCATCGATTAGGCTGGGAAGCTGTTGATCAATCTCTGAAAGATTGTATGCAGCATCCGCGCCAAAGGTCTCAATGCAACCCTCTGGACCTGCTCGGTAACCAGTCCAGATCTCCATTTCAGGATCACGTGGCTGACAGAACAGTACCACCGGCTGATCTGAACTTGGCTTAAGCAGCAACAAACCATCCGGTTCATTAAATCCCGTAAGGTAGTAGAAATCACTCGACTGCCTAAACGGAAACTCAGCGTCGGCGTTGCGGCTGACCAAAGAGGCCGCAGCGATAATCATGACCGAATTGTCAGGTAACTCAGAGAGCAGTTTAGCTCGACGCTCTTTGTAGATTGAGAGATCAATTTTCATCAGTGCATTACCGGTTTATCAGACTCAGTAGACTCCGCTTTATTACATTCACTAAATAGCAGCATGGCAGCCATACGAACGTACTCTTCCACCTCCATCAGGAGATTCTCGTCCTCTTCGGCCTGGCCGTCCGCCTCAATTTGCGCAATTTGCACCAGATCTTTAAGACCATCTTGCGCATCATTAGAGAGATGTTGCCCTTGATCGCCAATCGCCATGCCAAAACCTGCTAGGAACCCAGTCACCCAAAGGCCTAACTGCTCTGCACGCTCAGCCAGAGGTTGCTCATCATCCGGTAGTAAAATGGCCAACTCAAAAGCGGATGATTCCAGCTGTTCTAAAATCTGGGTGTAGAGTGCCATCAACTTTTCGCTGCTGCTCTCAAGAGCGATACGAGTGATATCCATTTGAGTGACACAAAACGCCTCAAGACTCGCTTTATCAAAACGTTTAGCGGCGGTGAGCTGCCCAACGATCGCGCCATGTAACTCAGAGGGTGAAAAGGCGATAGCCCCCTCTTCAATCATTAAATTGGCTAGTTGATCAAAATCTGGCGCGCTCATCGACTCTCACTTATTACGGTAGAAATAAAGGTTCAGATGCTATTCAGAGGGCGTTTAAGACGACCGCTTTCAAGAGCATTTATTGGGGATGATCCTAGCACTTTGCGGCCTTTGGAGCTATGCAGAACATTGACCCAATGCAACTGCCTGCTAATATGGTCGGAATTCAAAACGTTCGAGGCAGTCAATGTCAGAAGTAAACCCATCAACGCTCGCCACCAAAGTGGATCAATTGATCGAGTTGGTACAAAAGTTGGATGAGCAGAATCGTCACTTACAGACACAGAACCTGAAGTTGAAAGAGGAGCGTGCTCAGCTACTCAAAATACATGAGGGCACCCGTAGTCGTGTTGAATCGATGCTAAATCGCCTTCGTGTTTTGGAGAAAAGCTCATGAGTAACACACTGACCGTTGCCCTTCTTGATAAAGAGTACACACTTAGCTGCCCAGCCGGTGCTGAGGCAGGCCTTATTGCTGCAGCAGAAAACTTGGACGAGAAAATGCGTGAGATCTCTAGCAGTGGCAAACTACTGGGCATGGAACGTATCGCAGTGATGGCGGCTCTCAACCTGAGTTATGACAATTTGAACTCATCAAAAGCCGAAGCGAGCTCAAACGATGAATCCAAGCAGTTGATCGATAAGATCGACGCGACGCTTGCAAAATTTTCATAGTTTTTCCGGTCTTAAACCCTTTAATAGCGGCTTCATAGGGTTATAATTAACTCAACCCTGGGATGTTCGACAGTTGTTCAAGTCCCTCGAGCCGATAATCATTTTCCCGGATGCGGGGAATAGGTATTGTGAGCATGTCCGCGTGCGGAAAGCCTAATATATCTATACTCGTATCCACTCTGAACCTTCGGGTTCAGGGCCAAGAACACCACCGGCATCCTGGGGTCTTTTCTCTATGCTCAGTATCGAAGATAGAAAAACCATTCGTCTTGAGAAACGTCGAGCACGTCGTGCGCTCTCCAGTAAACAGCAGAAGCGTGCTGCACTCTCATTAGTTCACCAACTAAGAAAAGCCCCCTACTTTCATCGCGCTAAACGCATTGCCGTTTACCTAGCTAACGATGGTGAAATCGATCTTCAACCGCTCATCAAGTTGTGTTGGAAACTTAAGAAATCGGTCTACCTGCCGGTACTGCATCCGGTTCGACACAATCGACTCTGGTTTACTCAATATCAACCCAACACCTCAATGAACCAAAATCGCTACAAGATTTGGGAGCCAAAATTAAAGCGCTCACACTCTCCTGCCTGGGCAGTGGATCTAGTACTGATGCCGCTGGTTGCATTTGATCAGCAAGGTGGACGCATGGGCATGGGGGGCGGTTACTACGATCGAACCTTCGAATTCACACAGAAAAAAGGGTTCATGCACGGCCCTAAACTCATTGGCGTGGCACACGACCTGCAAAAGGTTGAGAAGCTACCGATACAACCTTGGGACGTTCCAATGCACGGCATTGCGACTGACAAGGGACGCTATATTGCTTAAAGAGTGAGATTAGATCGATTGGATCAACCCGGTCACTGCAACTCCGGTTACTAAGGTAACCGTGAGTAGCAGTAATAGGTCTGGAGATTGTTTCATTTTCATATTTTGAACTGAAACTAGGAGGCTTATTAAGTAAGACCTCAGCATCAGAAAAAAGTTCAAAATAAGTTCAAAAAAATTTCAAAATTAATATCAATTCACAAAATCAGGCTCGGCAAGGATAGCGCCACCGGCAATGTCAGCATCGATAACAGAGTCTGTGCAGAGAGAATATTTGCAACCAAAGGCGCATCTCCATTCAGCTGTTTTGCAAGAATATAGGCCGCTGAAGCCGTTGGTACCGACGCAAACACCATAAAAATCAGCAGCGACTCTGATGAGAGTTGAAGCATCGCACCAACCGCCACTGCCAGTAGAGGCATAACGATTAATCGAGCAGCAACGCCCATCATCAGCGGTAACCCTGAAGATCGCATCGCCTTTAAATTGATCCCCGCACCCACCGCCAACAGACCTAGCGGTAAGGCAACCTGAGCCAACAGTTCCAACACCGGTGTAACAAGAGAAGGTATGCCCAACTTAGAGAGGTTCAGCGCCAAACCCAGCAGACAGGCAAGAATCAGTGGATTGCTCAATATCTGTTTCAACACAGTTAAAACAGAGGGGCGTTTATCGCTGTAGAGGGCAAACACCAACACACAGAGTAGATTGAGCAGAGGGATCATGACGGAGGCGATGATCGCCGCAATCACTAACCCCTTACCGGGAATCAGGCTCGCAGCAATAGCCAGTGTGATGTAGGTGTTAAAACGCAGTCCGCCTTGGTAAACCGAAGTAAATGAAGCCGCACTGAATTTGAAAAGCCTCTGCAACGCGAGTAAGAACAGCGAGCCTAGCGCTAGAAGTAGTAGCACCGCTTCAATCAACACCAGAGATTCACTGCCATTAAAGTCAGCCGCGGCCAGCCGTGTCACTAACAGGGCTGGGAAGCAGAGGTAGTAGATGATCTTCTCTGCGCCGTTCCAAAAGTTGTGATCCACGAACTGGACTCGATTGATCAACACACCTAACAACAGAAGTGCGAAGACAGGCCAAAGGGCCGCAAAAATATCCATCAGTTATGCACTCTTGCCAAACAAAGTGCTAGTCTTTGAGACAAATCTAGTAACGATCATGCTTTAGAGCATCCTATCTGTGGAGCGACGACAATGAAATCTTTAGTGCTCAGCTTTATTGCTGATGATAAACCAGGATTGGTAAACCTTATCTCTGCAGCCATCTCAGAGCACCAAGGCAACTGGTCTGAATCCAGTCTATCGCAACTGGCGGGTAAATTCGCGGGCGTTGTAGTGGTTGATGTACCTACCGCAAACTTAGATGGTTTAACTCGCGCATTAGACGACCTAAAAGAGCAAGGCATTCGCGTCTCTTGTGAAGTCAGCAACAGTCAAGAGAGTGATACCGAGTATGAAACCGTGACGCTTGATCTGGTTGGACATGACAAACAGGGTATCGTTCGTGATATCTCCAATACCTTGTCGCTACTGGGCGTTAACCTCGCCAGTTTAGAAACCGAACTGACACCCGGCTCTATGTCATCTGAGCTTTTGTTTAAAGCCAAAGGTGAACTGCAAGTACCGAAAAGCGTTGATTTAGACAGCGTACAAGCAGCTCTTGAAGAGATCGCATCCGATCTGATGGTCGACATCACCTTTGCATAACGAGACCCTAAAACCAAAAAACTGCCCGTAGGCAGTTTTTTTGGTTTAGCAGCGCCGAATATTACTCAGCGCGTTTCGCCAACTCGTTTCGACCCGCCGCAACCGCCAAACGAACTTGGTTAGGTGCTGTACCACCAATATGGTCACGAGCGGCCACCGAGCCCTCAAGGGTTAACACTTCAAAGACATCTTCATGAATCTGATCTGAGAACTGACGTAGCTCTTCAAGAGTCATATCGGATAGATCTTTGCCTGTTTTAATACCATAAGCCACCGACAGCCCAACGATTTCATGGGCATCACGAAAGGCAACACCTGCACGCACTAGGTAGTCAGCCAAGTCCGTTGCGGTAGAGAAACCACGGCGAGCCGCTTCGCGCATCTCTTCAGGACGAGCCTCAATCGCAGGCACCATATCACCAAACGCGCGCAGACAGCCTTGAACCGTATCGACAGCATCAAACAAAGGCTCTTTATCCTCTTGGTTGTCTTTGTTGTACGCCAGCGGTTGTGACTTCATCAACGTCAGCAACGACATCAGATGTCCGTAAACACGGCCCGATTTACCACGTACCAGCTCAGGCACGTCTGGGTTCTTCTTCTGTGGCATGATTGAAGAGCCGGTGCAGAAGCGATCTGGAAGATTGATAAAGTTGAACTGTGCAGAGGTCCAAAGCACCAACTCTTCTGACATACGAGTCATGTGCATCAGCAACACGCTTGAAGCAGCACAGAATTCAATCGCGAAATCACGATCTGACACAGCATCTAATGAGTTGCGAGCTGGCATCGTAAAATCTAGAAGCTCTGCAGTGTAGTGACGATCGATTGGGTAGGTCGTACCGGCCAAAGCCGCGGCACCGAGTGGCATCACATTGACACGCTTACGACAATCCGCAAAACGCTCGTAATCACGACAAAGCATCTCGTACCAGGCCAACAGGTGGTGACCAAAGGTAACAGGTTGTGCCGTTTGCAGGTGAGTGAAGCCAGGCATGATTGTGTCAGCATTGCGCTCAGCCAGATCCAAAAGACCCGCTTGCAGACGCGTGATTTCAGACAGTATCTGGTCAATCTCATCACGCATGTAGAGGCGGATATCGGTCGCTACTTGGTCGTTACGCGAACGTCCGGTATGCAGCTTTTTACCGGTAATGCCAATCTTCTTAGTCAGTGCCGCTTCAATGTTCATGTGCACATCTTCCAGTGCAACAGACCATTCGAACTCACCACGTTCAATCTCAATGCGAATCTCACCCAGACCTTTAATGATTGCATCGCGCTCATCTTCAGTCAGAACACCCACTTTGGTCAGCATGCGTGCATGCGCAATAGAGCCCTGAATGTCTTGGCGATAGAGACGCTGATCAAAATCAACAGAGGCTGTGAATCGAGCCACAAACGCATCGGTTGCCTCACTAAAACGACCACCCCACTGCTGGTTCGTTTGATCACTCATCTCATTTACCTCTCTTGAAACTGTCTCGGTGGATGACACCGCATAAAATAGTGGCGCGATTATAGCACTCTCAGCCGATCTAATAACCCGTCCGGACGCTCAATTTAGTAGAGACATCTGATACACTTAGAAAATTCGAAAAAAAGATCTCTATTTGGAAGTTTCATGTCACGCACACTCCGCATTGCGACTCGCCAGAGCTTACTCGCTTTATGGCAAGCAGAATTCGTAAAAGCCCGTCTTGAAGAGCTACATTCCGATCTTAACGTTGAGCTAGTTACTATGGTGACCCGCGGCGATAAGATTTTGGATACCCCTCTCGCCAAAATCGGCGGCAAAGGCCTGTTCGTTAAAGAGTTAGAAGTCTCCATGCTGGAAGGACGCGCTGATATCGCCGTGCATTCAATGAAAGATGTACCGATGGAGTTTCCAGAGGGGCTAGGATTGTCTGTTATCTGTGAGCGAGAAACACCAACGGATGCGTTTGTCAGCAATACTTACAACCACTTTGATGAACTGCCGCAGGGGGCTGTGGTGGGTACCTCATCGCTTCGTCGCGAGGTGCAACTGCGTGAACGCCGTCCTGATTTAGAGATCAAAACCTTGCGTGGCAATGTTCAGACCCGCCTTGGAAAACTCGATGCCGGTGAATATGACGCCATTATCCTTGCATCAGCCGGACTGATTCGCCTTGAGCTGAAAGATCGCATTAAACATCAAATCGACTCTACCGAGAGTCTTCCCGCGGGTGGCCAAGGCGCAGTCGGTATCGAGTGTCGAATGGATGATCTAGAGACTCAGGCTCTGTTAGCACCACTGAACCACGACGAAACGGCGGCTCGTGTCATTGCCGAACGCGCTATGAACAAACGCCTAGAGGGCGGCTGTCAGGTTCCAATCGGTTGCTATGCCGAACTGGAAGGCGATCAACTCTGGTTACGCGGCCTAGTCGGTCGCCCTGATGGCACACTGGTATTGCGCGATGAGATTCGTGGTCACAAAGAGAGTGCCGAAGCCTTGGGGATTGAGTTGGCTGAAAAGCTCCTTGCAGCAGGTGCCGGTGAGATTCTAGAGCAGGTGTATGCCGAGCGCGGCTAAACCCAGCGTACTAACTACGCGCCCGGCAGCCATGCAGGGCGCGCTAACGTCTGCCCTGAAAAAGAGAGGCTTTACGCCTATCCCACTGCCTCTTCTCGAGATCATTCCTGAAGAGCTAGAGAACCCATCTACCCCTGGTCTGCAAAGCAAACTACTGGATCTCGACCTCTATCAACACGTCATCGTTGTCAGCCGTAATGCAGCCAGTATTGCCATTGATCTACTCGATCAACTCTGGCCTCAACTGCCTATTGGGGTGCAGTGGCACGCCATCGGCAAAGGGACGGCTGAAGAATTGGCCAGTTATGAGATTCATGCCAATACTAATGAAGGGCTCGATTCTGAAGCCCTTTTAACACTGCCTGCATTTGCACAACCCTCTGGAGAACGAATCCTAATATTCAAAGGCGTTGGCGGTAGAACACTCCTAGAAGAGACTCTAGTCGAGCGCGGTGCAAAAGTTGAAACCATCAGCCTATACCAACGCCAAATGCCCGAATACACTGACGCTGAACTTTCAGAATGTTTTAAACAGGCACCAGGCGCTATACTCATCAGTAGTGGCGAAGCGTTAGAGCATTTAGCGAAGCTTGCCGATGAGTGGGGCATGTTTGCCGATACACCCATTTTTGTTCCCAGTCAGCGTGTTGCCGATCTGGGAAATACCTTAGGTTTTACCGATATCACAGTCGCAGAAGGTGCTGATGACAGTGCCATGATCGCGGCCCTAGAGCAGCGATTTTAATAAAGGAATAGAGCGATGAGTCACTCCGATAAAGAGAATCAAACCGATCAAGTAGAAGATGCCGAGATTCTCGAAGCTGAAGTTGTCGAGTCAAAGGTAGAAGAGACCGTCAGCGAGCAGGCTGCAGATAGCTCCGAATTGAAAGAGGCCTCAGATGTAAAAGAGACCGGCCCAGCCAAAAAAAGCGCGTCAGCAATCTTAGCGACGATCATCAGCTTGGTTGCTCTAGGGGCGGTAGGTGCTGGCGGCTACCTTGCCCAGCAAAAACTCACCCAACTCGAAGAGCGCTTTAATCAGCGCAGTGCCGCTCAACAGCTGGAAGCCACTGCAGCGGTCAATGATGCCAATGCAGCAGTTGCCGAGTTGACTGAGAGCTTTCAACAGATCCAAGCGGAAAAAGTGGCACAAACGGCCGAAATAGCCACTCTACAAGAACGCCTAAGCGATGCCATCAAACAGGTTGAAGCCGGTCGTGAACGATCAGAAAGTGACTGGCGTTTGGCTGAGGCTGAGTATCTATTACGCTTAGCGAACCAACGCATCTTAATGGAGAACCGCGCCGAAGGTGCGCTGGCCCTCTTGCGCAGTACCGACACCATTCTTAAAGAGTTGGATGATGTCAGCCTCTACCCACTGCGCCAAAGCCTTGCCAGTGATATCTCTAAACTCGAATCAGTACCCAATTTGGACATAGAGGGCACCTACCTACGAGTTGCAGCACTGATTGAGCGTAGTAAAGACTTACCCACACTCACCTTAGAGCAACAGCGCCAGTTGCCTGAGCTGATCGACAACGTCATTTCTGAGCAGGTAGATGCCGAGACACAGCAGAACATCACCAATGGTTTTGCCAAAGCGATCAGCAAACTTGAGTCGCTGATCGTTATTCAACGACACGATCAGCCGGTAGAGCCGATCCTATCACCGGATCAAGGTCACTACCTTCGCCAAAATATCCAGATGTTGTTAGAACAGGCGCAACTGGCGCTATTACGTCAACAGCAGTCTATATTCACAACCAGCTTGTCACGCGCGCAGTCTCTGTTGATGCAGTACTTTGATAAGGATAACTACACAACCAGTGTTCTAATCCAATCCCTAGCGGAACTGACAACCTTGAATGTGTCGCCAACGATTCCGGACATCTCGGGATCATTGAAGGCTCTGCAGCAGCATCAAAAAGAGATGGCTAACCTGCGCAGGGAGGCACAGTAATGAGACGCTTTTTAATCCTACTCTCACTCCTACTATTAGTAGGTGCTTGGGTCGGGCAGGCCATGATGAAAGACAGTGGATATGTCTTGATTGCCTACCAACAGGTCTCCATTGAGACCAGTCTGTGGGTGCTTCTGATCGCGGTAGTTCTGCTGTTCACATTGACCCACTGGCTATTCAATCTATTCTCGAATTGGCGCTCACCTGCCGAGAAGCTTCGCCGTTGGAGCGAAGCGCGCGGTGATAGAAAAGCCGGCACAAAATCCAATCAAGCACTGGAAGCGGAACTGGATGGTGACCTATGGAAAGCTCGCCGCCTGTTTATCCAAGCTGCAGAACTCAGTCGAACTCCTGCCCTATTCTATTTAGAAGCGGCTCGATGCGCGGCAGAGCAAGGGGATGAAAAAGAGGCGCACCGCATTCTTATCAAAGCGGCTAAAGAGTCACCTGAGTCAGAGTTACGCCTTCAACTCGAGCAGGTACGTTTTGACGTTAAATCAGGTCACCATGAGAGGGCTGGCGAACTGCTCAGCAGACTTGCAAAAGAGCGCTCAAACTCAACCGCTGTAGATCGTGAAAAAGCGGCGTTGCTGAGTGCGAAACGCGATTGGAACGCGCTACTGCCAATGCTACCGAGCCTGCAAAAGCGCAAGGTTTTAAACAGCAGCGACATACAAACTTTAAGACGCACAGCCGCTCTCTCTAAATTGAACAATCTAGAAGAGACGTCTCGTACTGCGCTAGATCAGTGTTGGGAAGATCTGAGTTACGAAGCACAACAAGATCCAGAAGTTCGCCGCGCTTACATTGGCCAGCTAACCGCCCTAAACGAAACAGCAGATGCCTGCTCGCAGATCATTAAGTGGTTAGCTAAACACTGGGATAACGATCTAGCGGTTCGCTTCAGCGAACTGCCCTGTGATGATCCAGATTCCATGATCAAAACGGCTAAAGGCTGGTTAAAACAGCAGCCTGACAATGCGGCGGTAGAACTGGTTCTGGCACGTCTATCTCGTCGCGCTCAGTTATGGGGAGCCGCGTTAACGCACTACAGAAAATCACTCGAACTCAACCATCAGGCACAGACGTTGATCGAACTAACCGAGCTCTACCTACAGCTGGGTGAACAGCGCGAAGCGGCTCAACTGTTGAGTTCCAAGAACGCACCGCTTCAACTGCCAACTCCGTCGGAAGCGGATCGCACGACACGACACCATTTAACTCATTAAGGATTGCACCGTGGCTGAACGTTTTATTGAGCGCTTGATGTATTCAACTCGCTGGATTTTAGCGCCCATTTACTTAGGACTTAGCTTAGCCCTGGTCGCATTGGCCATTAAGTTTTTCCAAGAAGTGATACACGTCCTGACCGATGTGTCGGTTCTACCAGAGGCTGATCTCATTTTGATCATTCTCTCTCTTATTGATATCGCGTTAGTCTCGGGATTGATCGTCATGGTCATGTTTACAAGCTATGAAAACTTTGTCTCGCGCCTCGATATTCGTGAATCGACAGAAAAGCTCGAATGGCTTGGCACACTCGATACCAACTCTCTGAAGAACAAAGTCGCCGCCTCCATTGTTGCCATCTCTTCAATCCACTTACTTAAGGTCTTTATGAATGCGAGCAACATCGATAACGATAAACTGCTCTGGTACGTCGTCATTCATCTAACCTTTGTTATCTCAGCAGTGGCAATGGGCATGCTTGATAAGATCACCCGCAAAAGCCCTAAATGAGAGAGCTGATCGAGCAAAATTCGATCAGTAGTGATAGAATCCGCACAATTCAATTTGCTAGACCCCAACCACAGGAAAACCATGACCACACTGATTCTTGATGGCAGCGCCGTTGCTAAAAAAACCGAAGCTGAACTCGCTACACGCGTTGAAAACCTTAAAGCGAAAAGCGGCGGTCAAACGCCTGCATTAGCCACTATTTTGGTAGGCGCTGACCCAGCGTCAGCAACCTACGTGCGCATGAAGCAGAATGCCTGCAAACGTATCGGCATGGAATCAATCACGGTTGAGATGGGTGCAGAGACCACCACCGAAGAGCTGTTAGAGAAAATCCAAGAGCTGAACAGTAATCCAAACTGTCACGGCATCCTGCTTCAGCACCCAGTTCCAGAACAGATTGATGAGCGTGCCTGTTTCGATGCCATCGCTCTAGAAAAAGACGTAGACGGTGTCACCTGTCTTGGCTTCGGTCGCATGGCGATGCAGGAAGAGGCCTACGGCTCCGCAACTCCACAAGGCATTATGCGTCTTCTAGACGCTTATGACATTCCGCTTTCAGGTAAGAACGCTGTCGTAGTTGGTCGCAGCCCTATTCTAGGCAAGCCGATGGGCATGATGCTGTTAAACGCTGATGCGACTGTGACCATCTGTCACTCACGCACCCAAGGACTAGCCGACATTATCAAACAGGCTGATATCGTCGTGGGTGCGGTTGGCCGCCCAGAATTCATTAAAGCAGAGTGGATCAAAGATGGCGCCATCGTTGTCGATGCTGGCTACCACCCAGGCGGTGTGGGTGATATCGAACTTGCACCACTAGAGAGTCGTGTTGCTGCTTTGACTCCTGTCCCAGGCGGCGTTGGCCCTATGACCATCAACACTCTAATATTCCAGTGTGTCGCAGCCGGGGAAAAGAAGATATCTGGCTAAAGCTGAATGCTAACTGATTGCATTTAAAACCAACGAAGGAGAGCAGTAGCTCTCCTTTTTGTTTCTTATCGGCACAACGCAGACGGCTACTCACGACCCATTTGAGACACTCAAGTTAAATTTACACTCCACGTTTCAAAGGTCATTTCAGCATTATCGTGACATGTTTTCAGTGAATAAGATTTTGGTATAGGCAAACACAAAAATCAAAAAGCCTATACTCCAAAGTAGAGCTGATGACGCTATAACTATTGAATATTCCATGCCGAGTAATGACCCTGTGACGCGGTCAATCGCAGCAAAACTAAGGGCTAATAAGGAACAAGTAACCCAAACATTAGCCTTAATAAGTCGTCCAGTATGCCCTAATGAAACTCTCGATATCATCGATAAGATCATAAGTCCCATCCCGCCAACCGTGATCGAATGAAAACCAAATGAAACACTTGGTATCAAATTCATTTTCGCCAAGGCGAGTAGAATAAAACCTAGACTCATAGCTAAGTAACTAAGATGTAAGGACCATACTAGTGGGACCTGCAACGTCACCCATAGCCTCCATCGCAAAGCCCTAAATAGATTTGAAATCCCTGCCACGAATAGAACAGCAATGCTAAGAGTGATCGGTACAAAGTTTTGAGCCAAAGTTGTAATAAACACAATCACAATGCTTAGAATCGAAAGTTGCTCTAACCACCCAATCGAGTTAACCCGAGGTGTCTTTGTTCCGTTGGCTGTGAACATGGGAAAGACTCGCCCCCCCATTATGCTCATTACTAGCGCTGCAAGGATGACCATGGCGTGCGAAATAGTGGTGATATCAACGATAGACTCACTCGACAATGAAAAATGAAAGACAGCATTCATCATCGCCATCACAAGTAGGATAGGTACAAAAAAGAGATTCCTCCACATCTTGGCTTGCAGTATCGGGCGCGCTAAAAAGCCAGCACAGGCAGGCAAGAAGAGAAGATCTATAACGATTGTGTAATCACGAAAAAAGGCGGGTTGAAAGGCAAGTGTTATACGACCTAGAAGCCATGTCAGTACAAGAGCAGCTAACCACCATCCTTCAATGCATTTTCGCTTTGTCCAGGTTTGCACAGCAGTTAGGAGAAACCCAACCATGATTGCTGGAAAAAATCCGAATAGCATTTCATGAAGGTGCCACGCATAGGCACCGCCATAGAAATCAAACTTAATCAAACCGAGAAAACTAAGAGCCCATGCGGGTATGCTTAATGCACCAAACGCAGCACCAAGCAAGAAGAATGGCCTGAATGCTGCGTTTAGAAAAGCAGGGTGATGCCTCTTCGTATTGTTTTCTTCTGTAACGGATCCATCAATTTGTAATAGAGCCACAAATAGTCTCTTAGTTTGTCGGTGACTTAGATTTCAGGTCATTAACAATTGCATATAGTGAAGGAACAACAATCATGACCAATACTGTTGATGCTAGCAAACCAAACACAACAGAAATCACCAGTGGTTTAAGGGTTTGTGCTTGAGTCGATGTTTCCGTGAGTAATGGCGCCATTCCCATTATGGTCGTTGAAACTGAAACAAAAATAGGACGAAATCTTGAGCGAACGGCTTCGCTAGCAGCATCTATTACCGACTTGGTATCAGAAACTCTCTCTTTGATGACGCCTATTAACAGTATTGCATTGTTTACAACGATACCTGATAGCGATGCTGCCCCAACAAGTGATGGCATAGATATATTGTACCCCATCAAATAGTGACCCCATACAACGCCAAGAAATGCCATTGGGATAGTTAGGAGCACTATCAAGGGTTCAACATAGCTCCTAAATTGGAATGAAAGAATTAGATATACCCCTACTATTCCAATCAAGAACCCACGAAGAATAGAGGCAACAGTTTCAGCCGAATTCGCTGCTTGTCCAGCAACCTCAAAAGCAATACCTGAGTAATTTGCTTGGATATTTGGAAGCAAGGTTTTCTTGATGTCTGCAGTAATAGCATCAGCATTGGCTATTCGGCCATCCACATCCGCTTGAATTGTTACAGATCTTGCTCCATTTCGTTGTGTAACTGAACTCCACTCTCTAGTTTCATAAAGCTTTACAACATTAGGTAAGAGAACAGTTGAACCATCATTCAATAGTAGTTCAAACGCCAACAGATCGTCGATGTCTTGTGTGCTGTTATCTGCAAACTTCACTTCAATCGCGTATTGGAGTTCACCAACGCGAATATCATCAAGGGTTTCGCCAAGAAACGCTCCGCGCAACTGATTAGCAATAGCTAATGGCGTTAATCCTAATGCTTGTCCGTCAGAGGTTATCTGCATACCAAGTTGAGGCTTGCCAACATTTAAATCATGTTTGGCGTTTAATACACCTTGGTACTTTTCTACTTCACTTAATAGATCTTGCGAAGCCCTAGAAAGCAAATCTAAATCCTCATGGAATAATCTTAGCTCAACAGCTATGCCCTGTGGACCGATACCTGGCTCTGTAAGAATTAAAGATGTGATTCCTGGTAATACACCAATTTCACGCTTCCATATTTCTATGAGTTCATCGAGCGTTGTATCTCGGATCTCTGCAGATAAGAGATCCGCTGAAACCGTTGCCACATGACTTCCGCTCTCTCCGACAGATAGATTTTTTCCGAATCGAGTTATCACACGTTTAACAAGATCCTGCTGTTGCGGCTGTTTAGACTTTAGCTCGACATTCACACGCTCAAGGGCGTCTTCCACCTGGCGGACAGCTTCTTCTGTTCTAGCAAGCGATACACCCATGGGTAGCAAAATTCGTGCTTCAATTACATCACCATCAATTTCAGGCATTGCTTCACGCTTCACTACGCCTGAACCTAGGGCTCCAATAGTAAGGATCAATAATCCAACAGCGACTCCAACAACTAGCCAGCGATGATCAATAGCCCAGTCTGCTAGCCTGCCAACGCCCCGCTCTTTAAATGAATTAAAGATCTCTTCGAAGCGGACTTTGAATTTGTTGGGCGAATAATTCGATTTAGTTAGGCTTTGTTTTAGGTGGTGAGGAAGTATGAAAAAAGCCTCAACTAGGCTTGCTGTTAACGCAGCTAAAAGAACGACTGGAAGTACCTCAAGTACAGCGCCAAGCTCACCTGCTAAAAATGATAACGGCAAAAATACAGAAACAGTTGTAAGGAATGAAGAGACTACACCTGGAGCAACCGCTACAACGCCCTGAACTACTGAATTCAAAGTCACGTTACCATGAGAATGCACTGCTATGGAGTCGGATAATACAATCGAATCATCCATAACAATCCCTATAGCCATAAGTAACGCAACTACGGTGATCATATTTAAACTTTCACCAGTCAATGACATCCATGCAAAGGCGCCTAGAAACGCTACAGGCAATCCCATTGCTGCCCATGCTGCATAAGCTGGTCGGAAGAATAGGCTCATTACGAGTACAACAAGGACTAGACCAACGACGCCGTTTTGAACCAGCATTGTTAATCGATCTCGTATAATTGAAGTTACATCCTGAACGACTTCAAGGTGAATCGAGCCAATACCTCTGCTTTGCTCGGCTTTCACCGTATTTGTTAGGTCGTCGAGAGATCTTAAAGCGTCAGCATCCAGGGGTTTGTGTACTTCAAGTAGGATGACAGGAACGCCATCTAAATAGGCTGCGTTACTCGCTGGCTCATAATGCTCCTCTACGCTAGCGATATCACTCAGATTGATCACAGCACCATTGGTTAAGGTGATAATGGGTAGGTTGAATAGGGCATTCTTAGATAGCGCTTCGGAGTCAAATCTGATGTTGTATTCACCGCTTTCTCCTTCAAGAGTTCCAGCAGGAACATTAATGCTGTGTTGTTTAAGTGCATTGGCGATAGAGGAGGTTGTTAAACCGTACTCTTTCAAAACACGAGGATCAGCCTGTATTGACCAGGTTCTCTCCCCTACACCAGAACGAATGACTTTCGCTACAGTATCGAGTGAAGCTAACTTGTCTTGTAGAATCTTTGAGTAGTGATCAAGTTGTTCCAGTGGTAGCTCACCAGATACAGCGACAGAAGCCACAAGATCTGTGCGATGAAGTTCACGAATAATGGGAGCTTCCGCTAATAATGGAAATGAATCAATTGCCGAGATTTCAGTTCTTAGATTGCTGACAAATCTAACGGCATCCCCACTTGGCTGCATTGTCGCTACAGCGTGGGCTAAATTGTTTTGTGCTGTACAGACAAATTCACTCAGTGATTCAACCGATTGAACGGCATCCCATAGGGGTTCACATATTTTCTTTTCAACATCGGAAGGTGTTGCGCCACGATAAACAACAGATACTTCCGCTTCGACAGGGCGAAAGTCTGGAAAAGTCTCTCGTAGAAGGGTCGGTGCTGAAAACGTTCCAACTGCTATAAACACTAACAGCAGTAAATTAGCTGAAGTGGGATGGGATGCAAACCATCTGATCATTTCGCCACCTCAATCCCAGTAAACTTTTGTCCTGGTATTGCAGTTATCAGAGAGTCGAGTATCAATCTGTCGCCTGCCTTGAGCCCGCGAGTAATTTTCACTTGGTTCTCTTGCATGAGACCAAGCTGAACTTCTCGAAACTCAATTTCATTCTCTTTATTTAGCAAAAGAACCTGATCTTGGTGAACCGCAGATAATGGAATTGTAATGACGCTTGAGGGCTGAATCGTTTTAAAAACCAACTCAATTGGTTGATTTGGTAACAGTGGGAAATTCTGTGCAGTGGAATGGCTCGAATATGGATCATCCACCCTTACTACGATTTGAAGGGTTCTTGCTCGGTTATCCAGCTCAGTACGAACAGATATTATCTCTGCCTTCCAAGATTCGCTTACGCTCCCAACTGTTCGCACTTCGGCAGAAACCAATTGATTTAAGGTTTGAGTTACAAATTCATTATTCAGCGTGGAAGGTGGCGTATTGAGACCAATTAAATCTCTGAACTTATCGATGTTTGCTTGTGCAGTAACATTGGCTGATTTAACACCCACCCCTTCAATTAAAGGCTGCCCAACGTTAACAGCCTGATAGTCTTCAACAAGAAGCTTAGAGATCCTAAGTGGGTAAGGCGCGACAATATCTGTTCGAGCTAAATCCCTATGTGCACGGTCTAGTGAGATACTTAACGCTTGCTTTTGAGCTAGCAGCTTCTGCTTTTTAGGTTCTACAAGCAACAAGCCATTATTAATGTCTGTAACGATCTTCTCTGAAGTCAGAGTGGCTCTTTGGACATCATCTAATTGCTTACGTGTTGCGGATCCGCTGGCATATAGCTTTTGGATTCGATCTAGATCCGCTTTTGCATATGTAAGCTGTCGCTGCTCTAAATCTAAGATCCGTTGCGTGTTTTCTGCCTCGGCATTCAGAAGTGAAAGCTCGTACTCAATACCAGTCAACTCAGCACTAATTTGAGAAATAGCAAGCTCATAGTCCAAAGGATCTATCTTGAGAATGACATCACCAGCGTCAACCCAAAGCCCTTCAACGATTGAGTCATTTGATCGGTAAATTTCCCCTTTAACCTGTGCAACAGCCGACCATTTGTCGCTTGCCTCAATTGTTCCCGAAATCGACATCTCTGAGAATGCTTCCTCGGGCTGAACAACTAGGTATTTAACCGCTTTGATTTCTATTAACGATGCGCTCTTTTCTGGTGGTTTGACGCCGTTGAGTAGTAATGCAGTTCCAGCAATTCCCACAACAATAGGAATTCCAAACTTTAAGTAACGAGTCCACTGCATCTTGTTACTTCCTTGCAAGAAACATTCGATTCAATAAACCATCTTTCATTATGAAATGATGGTAAAGAGCAGCTAAAACATGCCCAAGAACTGTTATTAAAAGTAATACCTTAAAAAGGTTGTGTGCATTGGCCGCAGCGTCAATATTGAAGAACCATGCCATTCCACCGCTAAGTACCATCATCAGTAAAATTGCATAGAGAAGCTTATGCGCTATGTTTGATAATCTGTTGCCGAGTAAGTCTTTTGTTTCATGGGTGCTTATTGACCTCAAACGCAATCGTATGAGTACAATTGCTGCTATAAAGATACCGCCAGCTACGTGTGATAGCACTAGCGGATCAAATGAAACAGACTTGCCTGATTGGATGAGTTCCCAAGCGTTTACAATAGAGTCATGAAGCACGTATTGAGCTATAACAAGGGCTACTGTACTCCAATGGAGTACGATTTGAGTTTTGCTATACCAGCGTAATTGATCGGACATGGTTTTGGGTCCTTAAACTATTAATTAGATAGTTCTAATGTTATGTTAGTATTTAATTACTTACAAGAGAAAACGTTTTGCTAAAAAGAATGTCCGCATCAAAGCGCAAAGATGAACTTATCAATGCACTTCTAGAGTTGGCTTATGAAATAGGACCAGACCGCCTTACTACCAGTGATATCGCAGCGCGAATTGGAGTCACTCAGGGAACGGTTTTCCGCCATTTCAAAAATAAAGATGAGTTGTGGGTAGCAGCAATACGCAAAGTCACTGATGGACTGAAGAGCGCATGGGCTGAAAATTTACTCCTATCCAAGGAGGTGGATGCCAAACAGCGAGTTGCTCGATTAGTCCATTGCCAGCTTGAACTTATTCAAAATACACCAGCTTTGCCCTTGATTCTCTTTTCACGTGAGTTAAACACGGAGAATGAAGAGCTGCGAACGATTATCAGAGAAACACTGTTTGTGTTTGATAGCCATCTCTCCTCTCTGATTGAAGAGGCGCTCATTGGTCGTGACCAATCGGGAATTACAGTGCCTGATGTAGCCAAATATTTAACATCATTAATACAGGGGCAGGCTGTACGATGGGGATTGAGTGATAAGAGCTTCGATTTAGTAGCTAGTGGCAATCAATTATCCCTCAAATTGATTGATATCTTAATTAGCTAGCCCATCAACTGTGAGCGGCGGCTATGTGCCGTTATCGGACCCTCATTAATAGGCTCGAACCGTCAATACTAAGAGACAACCTTTTGCGCCAACTTAATAAAAAGCTCCCGTTCATCGTCGCTTAAATTGGCTACCACTTGATCCTGCAACGCCTTAACCACTGGGGTGATCTCCTCCAGAGCGTTGCGCCCTTCTTTGGTTAGCGTCACCAATTTAGCGCGTCGATCTTTGGGGTTTGATTTACGCTCTACCCAACCACGTTTTTCGAGTCGATCAATCACGCCTCCAATCGTCGCTTTGTCGTAGTGAATCGACTGCGCGATCTGTGACTGCTCCATCTCGCCATGCAACTCTATTGCCTGCATTGAGGCAAATTGCACCGACGTGACATCGGCACCGATACGCTTCATCTCATCTTGAAACACCTGATTCGACTGCTGACTTAAGCGACGTATCAGGTGACCAGGCATCTCGTAGTAGGACAACTCGTTCTCCAACACTTTTTACTGTTTGTTCCATCCTATTTGAAAAGAACTAGTTTGTATACTTACTAGTTTACAACCACATAAAACTTTGGTTACACTATGAGCACAAATAGTAAGCATACTTACTAACAAGGTTCTCTGAGCCGCACTAAGAGACAGAAGATAATAAGGAGTCTAGTGATGCAATATTACGAAGATGGTTTCCGTGGTGGTAACCCAGATCGCAAAAATGCTGCACCTAACCGTCGCGAATTCGCGCCTAATGCCATTCTTCCTGAAAAAGTCGATGTACTGATTGCAGGTACAGGCCCTGCAGGCCTCTGTCTGGCGGCTCAGCTCTCTCAGTTCCCCGAGATCAGCACGATGATCGTTGAACCAAGCCCAATGAATATCCAAAAAGGTAAAGCCGATGGTATCAACACGCGTACCATGGAGATGTTCCAAGCCTTTGGTTTTGCCGATGCCGTTAAGCGTGAAGCTTACTGGGTAAACCAGACCAACTTCTGGATGCCAGACCCAGAAAATCCAAAGAATATCCAACGCATTGGCCGTGTACAGGATGTTGCTGATGACTCATCTGAAATGCCTCACATCATTGTTAACCAGTCACGCATCCACCAGTGGTTCCTTGAGGTGATGGATAACTCACCGACGCGTATGCAACCAGATTACAACTGGTCGGTAGAGACGTTGGAAGTAAACCCATCTCTTGATGAATACCCAGTGACAGTGACTCTGGTGAACACCGGTGTAAACAAAGGCCAGAAGAAGATTGTTCGCGCTAACTACGTGGTCGGCTGTGACGGTGCACGATCTAACGTTCGTACCGCCATTGGTGGCGAGCTGCACGGCGATGCTGCTCACCAGGCTTGGGGTGTAATGGACATCCTAGCTAACACAGATTTCCCTGATGTTCGCCAGAAATGTTTGATCACCTCTGCCACTGAGGGCAACGTACTGATCCTTCCTCGTGAAGGTGGTTACATGTTCCGTATGTACGTGGAGCTGGAAAAACTAAAAGAAGATGAGCGCGTTGCCAACCGCAAGTTCACATCGGATGACACGATCGCAGCGGCTAACCGCATCATGCACCCATACAGCATCGATGTGAAAGAGGTTGTTTGGTGGTCTGTTTACGAGATTGGTCACCGCATGACGGACCGTTTCGATGATGTGACTGATGAAGAGCGTGCAACTCGCAACCCTCGCGTATTCACTGCGGGCGATGCCTGTCACACGCACAGCCCGAAAGCGGGTCAGGGTATGAACGTATCAATGCAAGATACCTTCAACCTAGGCTGGAAGTTAGTCCACGTACTGACTGGTCAATCAGACGCATCTCTACTACACACTTACTCTAAAGAGCGTTGGACAGAAGCGAAACGTCTTGTTGAGACCGACCACGAGTGGGCGCGCATCATGTCGGCACCTCCTGGTACGTCTGAACTGGATAAAGGCGATGAGCCTCGTTTCGTTCGTGCCTTCAAAGAGAATCTGGAGTTCACCGGCGGTCTGGCCGTTAAATATGATGAATCAATTCTAACCGGTGCACAAACTTACCAAGCACTAGCAACAGGAGAAGAGATTGGACGTCGTTTCCACTCAGCGCCGGTTCTACGCCTATCAGATGCTAAGCACATGCAACTTGGTCACGCAGCTCAGGCCGATGCTCGTTGGAGAATCTACGCATTTGCAGGCAAAAACGACACCAGCTCAAGCTCTGCCATTCATACGCTAGCGGACTGGTTAGAGAACGACAGCAACTCACCGGTTGTTAAGTACACCAAGTCAGGTGCTGACATCGATTCAGTCATTGATGTTCGCGCTGTATTCCAGCAGACATTCTACGACTTGGATTACGATAAAATGCCTTCTCTACTGATTCCTAAGAAGGGCAAGCTGGGTATCCAGGATCATGAGAAAGTCTTCTGTGTTGATCATAAAGGTAATGGCGACATCTTCGATATGCGCGGTATCGATCGTGAGCAAGGCTGTATGATCGTCGTTCGTCCAGACCAGTACATCGCACACGTACTGCCACTATCGGCAACCGACGAATTGGCCGACTTCTTCTCCAACATCTTTGTTGAGCAGAACTAAGTTCAGATCCAAGGATCAAAGGCACCTCAGGGTGCCTTTTTTATTGCGCACATCAACGGTTTCGCGAAGTGAATTCCGCTGTTTTTCCGCTTGAGTGAATGAACGCCTTAACTTAAGGTTCTTATAGTGTCTTAACCCTAGGTAACCTCATGTCTAAACTGCTATGGCAGCCAAGTAATCAACGCATTGCAGCTGCACGCTTAACCGAATTCCAAAACCGCGTGAACGACCAGTGCTCACTGGCACTGTCGACTTATGATGATCTGTGGCAGTGGAGTATCGATCAGCCCGATCAGTTTTGGGGTTCGGTGTGCCAGTTTCTCGATATTGAGTTCAGTCAGCCAGCACAAGAGGTTCTACAAACCGGGATTGGAATTCGTGACGCCCGTTGGTTTGAAGGGGCCAAGCTCAACTTTGCCAAGCATCTATTAAAACGTCGCGATGACAGCATTGCGATCATTTTTCGGGGTGAGAATGGCAAACGCAGAACGCTGACCTATGCAGAGCTCTTTCAGCAGGTTGCATCGGTACAGGGCTACCTGAAAAAGATGAATATCGGCGCCGGCGATCGTGTTGCAGGTTACCTACCCAATGCGCCAGAGGCGATCATTGCGATGTTGGCCACCACAGCACTGGGAGCGGTTTGGACATCCTGCTCACCTGACTTTGGTGTCAATGGCGTCGTCGACCGGTTTGGGCAAGTTGAACCGAAACTGATCTTTACGATAGATGGCTACCACTACGCAGGCAAACAGATTAACAACCTCGACAAACTACCGGAGATCGTTGATCGCATTCCCAGTGTAGAAGGGGTCGTGGTCTACCCGTTTCTGAATGATTCACCCGATCTAACGGGGATCAAGGGAGCACAGCCTTGGTCAGAGGCACTGGACGACCAAGCCGGCGACATCGATTTTGTTGAACTCCCTTTTGATCACCCGCTCTACATCCTCTACTCATCGGGCACGACAGGAGTTCCTAAATGCATCGTGCATGGCGCTGGCGGAACACTGCTCCAGCACATGAAAGAGCTAGCCCTACATACAGACTTAGGCCCTGACAGCCGGTTAATGTACTTCACAACCTGCGGTTGGATGATGTGGAACTGGATGGCATCTGGTTTAGCAGTTGGTGCTTCACTCGTTCTGTTTGATGGCTCCCCTTTCCACCCGACTGCCTCGGCACTGTGGGACATCGTGGAGCAAGAGGAGATCACTGCCTTCGGCACCAGCGCCAAGTACATAGCCGCGATTCAGAATGCCGGTTACTTACCCAATCAGCACCACAGCTTTGCTCAGCTTAGATCGATACTCTCGACCGGATCGCCACTCTCACCGGAAAGTTTCGAGTTTATCTATGACTCAGTTAAACAAGACCTTCATCTGGCCTCTATCTCAGGCGGAACCGACATCGTCTCATGCTTTGCGTTGGGTGTGCCGACCCTCCCCGTCTACTCAGGCGAGTTACAGGCCAGAGGCTTAGGTATGGCCGTTGATATTTATGACGATGAAGGCAACTCTTTGCTCGAGGAGAAGGGTGAATTGGTGTGTACAGCCCCCTTCCCTAGCCGCCCCATCGGTTTTTGGAATGATCCGCAGGGTGAACGTTACAAAGCAGCCTACTTTGAACGCTTCGATAACATCTGGGCGCACGGTGATTACGCTGAACTGACAAAACGAAAGGGCGTGATCATCCACGGTCGCTCTGACGCGGTATTGAATCCAGGCGGTGTCCGAATCGGTACAGCCGAGATCTACCGTCAAGTCGAAAAGGTCGCGGGAATCACCGATAGCATCTGCGTCGGGTTACCCAAAGAGGATGATGTCGTGGTAGCGCTCTATGTCGTGCTCGCAGACGGCCTGGAACTCACCGACGACCTAGTGGCCGAGATAAAACGCACCATCCGCAACAACACCACGCCGAGACATGTACCCGGTATCATCAAAGCGGTTACGGACATCCCGAGAACCAAAAGCGGAAAAATCGTTGAGCTAGCAGTACGCAACGTGCTGGTTGGCGAGCCGGTTAAAAATAGAGAGTCACTGGCTAATCCAGAGGCGTTAGAGCTGTTTGAAGGGTTAGGAGTTTAGGAATTAAAACGACCCAAACTAATTAATTTTTAAACTTAGCAATCGCTGCAAACTGACCTTGTGTGACTCTCAACAGGTCAGTTGGTGCCAACTCAATCTCAAGTCCACGTCTGCCAGCGCTGACATACAAAGTCTTCAAAGACTCGGCACTCTGATCAATTAAGGTAGCAAAAACTCGCTTCTGCCCCAGTGGACTGATCCCTCCAACCAAGTAGCCGGTTAAGCGCTGAGCAACCTGAGGATCCGCCATCGATACTTTTTTCTGTTTTAGCGCTTTGGCTGCGGCTTTGAGATCCAACGTTGCTGCTACTGGTATGACTGCGACCGCTAGCGCATTTGGGCCTCGGTCAGTCTCAAGCATCAAAGTTTTAAAAACCTGACCTGGGTCGAGGGCTAACTTATCTGCAGCTTCGAGGCCGTAAGCGGCCCCGGGTGCATGTTCATACTGATGCGTATTGAAGGATATTTTTGCCTTTTTGGCAGCATCAATAGCAGGGGTCATAGGTGAATTTAATGATTAAGGACGCGGAGCGTAGGCAAACACGTCAGATTTCATCTGACTCTGAGTAAAGCCCTGCTCTTCTAAAGCATCCAACAGTGCATACACCATTGCCGGCGATCCGCATGCGAACACCTCTGCTTTTGTCAGGTCGTCAACATCTTCCACAATGGCCGCTGGTAGTAAGCCCGTACGTCCACTCCAACCCGGGCTCTTATCTGGTTCACTAACGACAGGAATAAAGTGAATGTTGGCGTGGTGCTCTGCCCAGCTCTTCGGCAACGCTTCGAGATACATATCCTCTTCAACCCGCGCGCCCCAATAGACATGGATCGGATTTTTGCGCGCACTGGCGATCAGGTGCTCAACAATACTTTTCACCTGTGAAAAACCGGTACTGGCGGCAGCAAAGATGATGGGCTGATCGTCATTGAGCTCATCTAGATTGATGGTGCAGTCGCCCATCGCCAACTCCACTTCAACGCTCGGTTGATGCAGCAGGTGTTGGACAATCGAGTCGTTGAACTCACTGTCAGGCATGTGGCGAATGTGAAGTTCTAATTCACGACCTGCCTCGGGTGCCGAGGCAATAGAGAATGAAGCTTTTTTCCCGTCTGGCAGGCAGATATCTAGATACTGTCCCGCTTTAAATTCAGCGCCCGCTTGCTCAGACTCAGGAAGCAAAAGGCGGATACGGTAAACATCCCTATTTAACAGATCAGCCGATAAAATCGTCGTAACTTTCCTTGCCACGTTCACTCTCCAAATAACAGTCCACGCGATGCGTGAATTAACAATTTACTCTAGTCAGGTAACTAAATAGTGGGGACTTAGTCGTCGATTCCAAGATCAGCCCAGATATCATCTACTCGACGTTTCACCGACTCATCCATGGTAATGGGCTCTCCCCATTCACGATCCGTTTCGCCCTGCCACTTATTGGTCGCATCCAATCCCATTTTGGAACCCAACCCAGACACAGGGGATGCAAAGTCCAAATAGTCGATCGGGGTATTCTCAATCATCACCGTATCCCGAGCCGGATCCATACGCGTAGTAATGGCCCAGATGACATCCTGCCAGTCACGAGTGTTCACGTCTTCATCCACAACGACAACAAATTTGGTGTACATGAATTGACGCAAGAAGGACCATACACCCAGCATCACACGCTTAGCATGACCCGGGTACTGCTTCTTCATACTGACGACCGCCATGCGGTAAGAGCATCCTTCTGGTGGCAAGTAAAAATCGACAATTTCTGGGAACTGCTTCTGCAGAATCGGTACAAACACCTCGTTCAATGCAACGCCCAGAACGGCAGGCTCATCCGGTGGACGGCCCGTGTAAGTACTGTGATAGATCGCATCAGCACGTTTCGTGATGCGTTCCACCGTAAAGACGGGAAAACTGTCGACCTCGTTGTAGTAGCCGGTGTGGTCACCAAACGGACCTTCGTCCGCCATTTCGTCAGGGTAGATGTAACCCTCTAATACGATTTCTGCACTAGCAGGCACTTGCAGGTCGCTACCAATACAGGACGTCACTTCCGTTTTCCCACCCCGTAACAGTCCAGCAAAAGCGTACTCGGACAGAGTATCGGGAACCGGTGTCACAGCGCCCAGAATGGTCGCCGGATCCGCACCCAAAGCCACCGCAACCGGGAACGGCTCGCCTGGATGCTGTTGCTTCCACTCAAGAAAATCCAACGCACCACCGCGATGCGACAGCCAGCGCATGATCAGTTTGTTCTTAGCAATTTTCTGCTGACGGTAGATACCTAGGTTTTGACGCTTTTTGTTTGGGCCGCGAGTAATGACCAATGGCCAGGTCACCAAAGGACCAGCATCACCTGGCCAGCAGGTTTGAATCGGAATCAGATCCAGATCGACGTCATCACCCTCAAGCACAACTTCCTGACAGGGTGCCTTTTTAACCACCTTGGGCCCCATGTTCAGCACTTGTTTGTAGAGCGGAATTTTGTCCAGTGCATCTTTAAAGCCCTTAGGTGGTTCAGGCTCTTTAAGTTGCGCCAGCAATTTACCGACACCGCGCAGTGCCGAAACGGACTCTTCCCCCATGCCCAGTGCAACGCGATCAGGTGTACCAAACAGGTTGCCTAATACCGGCATGTCATAACCAACCGGGTTTTCAAACAGCAGTGCTGGACCACCGGCTTTTAACGTGCGGTCACAGATTTCTGTCATCTCTAAATTGGGGTCGACAGGATGCGTTATTCGCTTAAGCTCACCACGAGCTTCCAGCTGGCTAATAAAATCACGCAGATCTCTGTACTTAGGTGTCGCCATACAATCCTCGGCAAAAACAAAAAAGGGCGAGTGGTAAATGCTCGCCCTGTTTCAATACTAAGCCAAATAAACGCTCAGATTGATTACTTACGCTTCATCGAAAGGAAGAACTCTTCGTTGGTCTTGAAGTCCTTCAGTTTATCGATGACAAATTCAGTTGCGGCCGCATCTTCCATTGGATCCAACAGCTTACGCAGAATCCACATACGTTGGAGCTCTTCTTCTGTTGTAAGAAGATCTTCACGACGCGTACCTGAACGACGAATGTTGATCGCAGGGAAGACACGCTTCTCAGCAACGCGACGATCCAGGTGAACTTCGGCGTTACCAGTACCTTTGAACTCCTCAAAGATGACTTCATCCATCTTAGAGCCCGTATCAACCAGAGCCGTAGCAATGATCGTCAAGCTACCACCCTCTTCGATGTTACGTGCCGCACCAAAGAAACGCTTAGGACGCTCAAGTGCATGCGCATCGACACCACCGGTCAGTACTTTACCCGAAGAAGGCACAACCGTGTTGTAGGCACGGGCTAGACGGGTAATCGAATCAAGTAGAATGACAACGTCTTTCTTGTGCTCGGTTAGACGCTTCGCTTTCTCTAGCACCATTTCAGCCACTTGTACGTGGCGTGATGGCGGCTCATCAAACGTTGAAGCTACCACTTCACCACGCACCGTACGCTGCATGTCGGTTACCTCTTCCGGACGTTCATCAATCAGAAGAACAATCAGGTAACACTCTGGGTTGTTACGTGTGATGCTATTAGCAATGTTCTGTAGCATCAGTGTCTTACCGGCTTTAGGTGGAGAAACCACCAATGCACGCTGACCTTTACCAACCGGAGTCACTAGGTCTAAGACACGAGCGGTAATATCTTCTGTACTACCGTTACCGATCTCCATACGCAGACGCTTTTGAGCGAAGAGTGGCGTAAGGTTCTCAAACAGAATTTTGTTCTTGGCATTTTCAGGCTTGTCGTAGTTGATCTCAGCCACTTTAAGCAGTGCGAAGTAACGCTCACTGTCTTTCGGTGGGCGGATCTTTCCGGCAATGGTGTCACCCGTGCGCAGATTGAAACGACGAATCTGGCTTGGCGATACATAAATATCATCAGGTCCAGCTAGGTAAGAGGAGTCCGCTGAACGAAGGAAGCCGAAGCCATCCTGTAGGATTTCAAGAACACCGTCACCGTAAATATCTTCACCACTGCGGGCGTGCTTCTTAAGGATCGAGAAGATGACATCTTGTTTACGAGAACGAGCAAGGTTATCTAGGCCCATTTCTGCTGCGATATCGAGCAGTTCAGGCATGCTTTTTAGTTTGAGTTCGGTAAGGTTCATTTTTTCGTTATGAATAGTGTCGTGCACGACGAGAGCCGCGAGACAGGAATGATTGAAATTAGAAGAAGATTATTTGGGTTGGTCAGAAATCAACCAACGGAGTTAATATATAACCAGTTGGTGGTGCTGTCTAGCCAATAGACAAAGAAAAGGCGGGATATCCCGCCTTTTACCTAATATTTAGATGTTTGCGTCAACAAACGCCGTTAGCTGCGACTTAGACAGTGCGCCAACTTTGGTTGCTTCAACGTTGCCGCCTTTGAAGATCATCAGTGTTGGAATACCACGAATACCAAACTTAGGAGCGGTTTCAGCGTTTTCGTCGATGTTCAACTTACACACTTTCAAACGACCCGCGTACTCAGTCGCAACTTCTTCTAGGACCGGTGCAATCATCTTACAAGGGCCACACCACTCTGCCCAGTAATCAACCAGTACTGGACCTTCAGCCTTTAGGACGTCCTCTTCGAAACTTGCGTCAGTTACGTTTAGGATGTTTTCGCTCATCTGTTCTTATCTCCAATGCGTTTTACGCGAAGCGGTTGCAAGACTTGTCTTAACAAGACATCAACCTTAAATTGCAAAATAACTTGCCCAATAATAGCATCTGCTCACCAATAATGGGAATGATGTCGAGAACTGTGATGAATCCACTAATGAAACACCTGCGTGAAGTCACAGAGGACAGTGTTCGCGTTACCCTGACCCTGTTCAAAATACTCATCCCAGCCATCGTCATTGTACGCCTATTGGAGCTAATCGGTGCAGCCGACTTCTTAGCCGACACACTCAGTGCACCTATTGAGTGGCTAGGTCTACCAGCCATTGCCGGCATTGTCTGGGCCACCACGCTGCTCACCAACATCTACGCAGGCTTAATTGTCCTATTCACCTACTCACAAGCCTGGACACTTGAGCAGATCACATTAATGGGCATCCTCATGTTGGGCGCTCACAACTTGATTGTTGAGATCGCCATCACCTATCGAGGGGGTTGCCGCTTAATGCCGATGATTCTGATTCGCATTGGCGGCGCACTTGGGCTTGCGATCTGTATGCATTGGGTCTACCAAGATATGCCCAGCATGCAGCAACCAGTTAGTTTCGATTTTGCACCTGAAATTGGCGATATCAGTTGGTCGTCTTGGATTAAGGCACAGCTAGAGATGCTGTTTTGGACCGTTGTCGTCATATTTGGCTTAGTGGCCGTTCTACGAATTGCCAAAGTGACGGGTGTAGAGCGCGCCATCGAATATCTGCTTAGACCGATTCTCAAACTGATTGGCATCAAACGTGAAGCCTTACCGATGAGCTTAATAGGGATGACCCTGGGATTAGCCTACGGTGGCGGATTGCTGATCCGTGAAGCAGAGCGAGGCACCATCAGTGGACGCGATATTTTTGCCTCTTTTGCCCTTCTAGGGCTGTGCCACAGCCTGATTGAAGACACCCTACTGATCGCACTAACCGGTGCAGAACTGCACGGCATACTCTGGGCTAGATTGGCTTTTGCGTTAATTATCATTGCCCTACTTACAAGACTACTACCTCTGATATCAGATCAAACCTTCTATCGATTCTTCATGAGAAATCAGGAGTAATATTCAAAACTGAGAGGCGGCCTTGAGTCGTTAAAGTTATTGCCGCCCCCACTCCTTACCACTCATTTCGACCAACCGAGACGCGGCTCGTCGAAAAGAGAAGGCGAGATCATTGGCGGCCGATAATTTTGCCAGTGACGCGCCATTTAGCCCCGTTGCCGACCACTCCATATCCTCGCCCTCTTTGGAGCGAATCATGGTCGTTGCAAACGAACTCGAGTTTCCACCCTTCTCACTAACAAACAGCTCTTCATTTCCATCGCTGCTCTCAAGTTGCGCTGAGAAATCGACAAACAGTTCATTGATTGGGACATTGGCCGACAGCACCAAACGAGTGCGAGATTCATAACACACGTCAATGAGAGTCACGAATCGTCGCGCTTCGTCGAGATAATCGGCATCTAATTGCGGCACGCGCTCTATAATGAGGACAGGAAATCGATTGCATAGGGAAATATAATCGGCCGCGCCAAGTGGTTGGTAGCATAACTCGGCAAAATCAAACCAGGCGCAACGGTCGTTATGTCGTTTGACCTGGACAGAACGACTGAAGAGTACGTCAATGACCTCGTCCTCAGTTCCCGATGCAGTGCCGCCAAATATGGCTTTAAGCTGCGACTGAATGTTGTTATTGCCATGTACATCCTTGTTTGACCAAAAATAGGAATGACCATCCGCTCGAGTTTCGAGTCGATAATCTCTGGCGGAATCCTCCATAGAGATAATGTCGAACCTGTCTTTTAACATGTCTATGAATGGCAAAAAGAGGGATCGGTTAATGCCTCCCTCATACAATGTATCCGGGGAGCGGTTTGAGGTGGCGATCACCACGACATTCCTATCCAATAATAATGAAAACAGTCGTTTCAAAATCATGGCATCGGCAACATCTGTGACTTGAAATTCATCGAAACAGAGGAGTTGAGCTTCCTGTGCCAATTGCTGTGCAACAACAGGCATCACATCATCTAGTGGGTGCTTCTGTTTGAAGACAAATAGGCGATGGTGCACGTCTAGCATGAATTCATGAAAGTGGACGCGGCGCTTGGTAATAGAAGCCTTAACCGACGCATAAAAGAGATCCATTAAAAAGCTCTTGCCGACCCCGACCGGACCATGGATATAGATACCGCGCGGTGGTGGACTAAAAGACCATAAATTGAGTTTCTTTCGAAGAGAGAACTGAGCGGACGCTAAGGATCGCCCAAGTGAAATCGGGCTGTTGCTAGTAGTACTGCTCGCTATCGATTTATCGGAACCCACAGGGACAGGCGGGAGCAAGGCAAGCGACTCATGCAGAGCATCGAGTTTTGCGGCTAGTGTGAGTTGTGCCTCATCTCGTTGCACCTCCCCCGCATCCACCATGCGTTCATAAGCCTCAGTCACGGGGCCTATCGATAGGGGTCGCCGGGTGACGCAATGTTGTGCTGCCATATTCTTCCTAACCGTACTCATCATGAATCTGATCAGTAATACGGTATGGTAGGCAATATATGATCAAGTCTTTCATTGAAACCACTCATCGCGTTTCTCCTATTTGTTAGACAGTTAAAACTTACCCCCAAGCCTCAGTAATATGAAATTAGATCTGTTTATCGGTCTGATAACCTTTTGGCTATAGTTGATAACGAGAGTTATTTGAGCTCAGCTCTGCAAAGGTCTGCAAACTGAGGCAGAACATAAATTGGCTTGTCCCCATCATAGAACTTCAGCTTTACGCCGAATTGGCGAGTCACTTCGTCGAAACTAGTCATCACCCCATGAACTAGAGGGCATGTTTTGGAGACGACAAACGTAAATTTGCTACCCCAACAGTTGTGAGGCTCACACAGACTATAAATTTCAAAAACGAAACCGCCCTCCTCTACGTACTCAACTGGATGCTCCACGGCACCGTTGTCCGGGTATTCAGCCAACCACTGATCTACACCAACCTCGCCTTCAAACAGACCGTTCCATTTCATCCGATAGTCCGGTTTGTCGATCACGTCTGTGAGATAGTCAGGCATTGGTTGTTTTAATACATCGGAGAAATCGTCACGCGTTGGGTTTTCTTCGGCTTGAACTGGAACCGCTAGCATTAACACGCTCAACACAGCTGCTATTTGATTGTTCATAGAAGAGCCCCTCTGTCCTGAGTGGATATCAGTCTCATTTATTTTTTTTGTTTCTGCTGCCCACTTGTTCACCTGCTTTGAAAGCTGCAAGTATTCCTGACAACCCCTTCTTATTTTTTGCCTCGCGAACCGCATCGATTTCAGATTGGTTCAAAGTTATGGCTGGTTTTTTGGACGTGAATTTTATGGAAACAATGAAGCCTACAGCGAAGAAGATGAACAACCCACCAAAGTGCCAAGCTTCAGAAAAACCAAGCCAACGAAGTATTTGGTATACAGGTCCGAGCCAGTCTGCGATTAAGTCTTCATCTAACATCGTTCAGACCCTCCTTTAAACCCTTGATATTTTTTTCTATTGAATCACAGATTAACTTACACCGCCAAAGCCAGGTGTTTCTTACATGGAGTACCCAAGGTTTAAGTTCGAAATTAGTTTTCACAGCAATAAAAAAGGCGACCTTAGGTCGCCTCTCTATACTGCATGCAGCCTCTTAAATTTGAGGGCCTGCAGCAATGATCTTCTCATCAACACCTTCAAATTTTTCGAAGTTGTTAACGAACTGTGCGGTCAGATCGGCACAAGCAGCATCATAATCGGCGCCGTTTGCCCAAGTATCACGTGGCACAAGTAGGTTGTCATCAACACCCTGAACGGTCACAGGCACTTCTAGGTTTAGACCAGGGATGTGCTTAGTTTCCACATCTTTAAGGTGTCCGTGTTGGATCGCTGAGATAATGCCGCGAGTCGTTGGGATGCTGAAACGCTCACCTGTACCGTAGCTACCGCCGGTCCAACCGGTATTCACTAGGTAAACTTTAGAGCCGTACTCTTCGATGCGCTTGATCAGTAGTTCTGCGTACTCGCTTGGTGGACGCGGGAAGAATGGTGCACCAAAACAGGTTGAGAAGGTCGACTTGATGCCGCCGCCTGAACCCATCTCTGTAGAGCCAACCAACGCTGTGTAGCCAGATAGGAAGTGGTACGCCGCTGCCTCTTTGCTCAGGATAGAGACAGGAGGCAGTACGCCGGTTAGGTCACAGGTTAGGAATACGATGTTGTCTGGCTCATCACCCATATTAGTCGCCGAACGCTTCTCAACATGGCTTAACGGGTAGGCACAACGACCATTCTCAGTCAGGCTAACATCGTTGTAATCCGCTTCACGACACTCGTCTAGAACAACGTTCTCGACGATCGCTCCAAAGCGGATTGCATCCCAGATGATTGGCTCGTTTTTCTGGCTAAGGTTGATTGTCTTAGCGTAACAACCGCCTTCTAGGTTGAAGACACCGCCTTTCGCCCAACCGTGTTCATCATCACCGATTAGGTAACGGCTTGGGTCTGCAGAAAGGGTTGTTTTACCTGTGCCAGACAGACCGAAGAAGAGCGTCGTTGAGCCATCTTCACCAATGTTCGCTGAACAGTGCATTGGTAGCACGTCTTTTTCAGGTAGAAGGAAGTTCTGTACAGAGAACATCGCTTTCTTCATTTCTCCCGCGTAACGCATGCCGGCGATCAACACTTTACGTTGTGCGAAGTTCAGAATGACACAGCCATCAGAGTTGGTGCCATCACGCTCTGGCTCACACTCGAAACCAGCAGCGTTAAGAATTTGCCACTCTTCTTTACCCTTAGGGTTGTAGTCGCTTGGACGGATGAAGAGATTTTGACCAAAAAGGTTTTGCCATGCAGTTTCAGTGGTCATACGCACTGCAAGGTAGTGACTTGGATCAGAACCGACATGCACTTCAGAAGTGAAAGACTCTTGCTCAGAAATGTACGCTTCAACACGCGCCCATAATGCATCAAACTTGTCTGCGTCGAATGGACGGTTGATTGGACCCCAAGAGATGGCATCGGATGTGCTTGGCTCTTGGACGATGAAACGATCCATTGGTGAACGACCTGTACGCTTACCTGTAGTAACGACAAGTGCACCTGTGTTTGCTAGTACGCCTTCATTGCGTGCGATAGCAGCCTCAACCAACGCGGCAGGCGTCAGGTTAAGGTGATTCTCTGCGATTGACTCTTTAGTCATCAACTGATCCCTTGGGCTTTAACCCATTTGTACCTAAAAGTTACCGTCCTCAAAGAGGGCGGAACGCGGAAAATAATTTAAATAATATTTTTGGTGGTTGGTTTGAAAGGTCGTGGCCAACTCTTTTTGTAGGTGCGCGATTATCTCATAGCCGGGGGCTCTAACAAACCCCCAGATCGATAACCTTTAGTGTAACGAGTCACTCTCGTTCAATGCCCCATCGTTGTGGAACAGTGCTTTAATGTCTTGCGCATCAAAATCATAGCTGCGATTACAGAAATGACAAGTTGTTGATACGACACCCTTGTGCTCTTCAGCAAGGCTTAAAAGTTCCTCTTCGGTCATCGTTTGCAGTGCGGCCGCACTGCGTTGACGTGAACAGTCACACGAGAAGCTTAACGGCTCGGGATCTGTGATACGTGCGCTCTCTTGGTGGAAAAGACGATACAACAGTGTCTCGTTATCCAACTCGAGTAGCTCATCGTTTTGCAGGGTTTGCGCCAGAGTAGAGATGTGATTCCAATCCTCATCGCCATTGCCAGCAGCCGGTAACACTTGCAGCATCATGCCAGCGGCACGCTGACCATTGGTGGTCAGAATAAGTTGCGTGGGTAGCTGCTCTGATTGGCGGAAATAGCCTTCGATACACTCGGCAACGCTCGCCCCTTCAAGCGGTACAATGCCTTGGTAACGCTGACCCTGTTCAGGCTCCATGGTCAACGCCATGCGACCATTAACAAAGGAGTGATCGAAACGCTCGCCGTGCTTCAGGGTCTCTTCGTCAAAACGAGCAATCGCACGGACCTGGCCTTTATCGTTGCACTCAGCAAGAAGCAGACGCAGTCCACTGTCGCCCTGTGCTTGAAGTGACAAACGACCTTCGATCTTCAAGTTTGAACTGAGTAGCACAACCGCCGCCAACATCTCGCCCAACAGGTGGCGAATCTCATCCGGGTAGTCACCATAAGCAATCGCTTGCTGGAAACTCTCTTCAAGACCGACAACAACGCCTCGCACGTCGGCATTATCAAACAGGACGCGTTGAATTTGATCAGGTGTGCTCATCAGAAGACCTATAATAATTTAACAATTGGGGCGCGATTTTACGCGGAATTGGTGCAGGTTTCAGCTATCAATCTCGTAAATAACCTTTAACCCGCAACAACTCACGACGGCTCTTTTTATCCGGTCGTGCATCAGGCCCTGAGCCCAACTGCTTACGCATCGCAGCGTTCTCTTCGCGCTTATTGATACTGGCTTGAGTCTCAACGTAGAGTTTTTGAGCTTCTGGCGCGCCACGACGTTGATCAGAGAGTGCAACGATCTCGATCTCTTTCTCGTCGTAGCCCTGACGAATCTTAAGCTTGGCACCAATCTCAACCGCTTTACTGCACTTTGCTCTTTGCCCGTTGTAGTGCACCTTACCGCCTTCAATCATCTCTTTGGCAATGCCTCGGGTCTTGTAGAACCGGGCAGCCCAAAGCCACTTATCTAGACGGATACCGCTACTCATTCGTTTACCATTACCTCATTAAAATCATTGATCGACATAAAATCACAATCACTCATGTCGCGTGGGGGCATCTGCAGATCAGGCTGATCAATCGTTAGCAGATGCTTGATGCCGAAATCATGTGCGGACTGCAGAACCGGTAGACTGTCATCCACCATCAATGTACGCTCAGGGTCGAAGGGCTCATGCTTCATAAGAGTCTCCCAAAAGGCTTGCGACTCTTTCGGATAGCCATAGTCGTGTGAACTGATCACACCCTGTACCTCATCCGCTAAATTGGTACGAGAGAACTTTAAATCAACCCCTGCACGGTGCGAATTGGTGACAATCAGCACACGTCGGCCACTCTGTTTGAGCCAAGCAAGAAACTCGGGCACAGAGTGGCGATAGCCAATCTTATCGGCCACCTCATGTTTTAACTCAGCAATCGGAAGCTGAAAGCGTTCGCTCCAGTAGTCAAAGCAGTACCAGTTTAATGTCCCCTGCTCCTCCATAATGTTCGACAGGATATATTTCTTAGCCTCTTCAACATCGATTTGGTGAATCTCTGCGTAACGAGCAGGCAGAAACTCAAGCCAGAAGTGTGAATCGAAGTGAAGATCCAACAGGGTGCCGTCCATATCTAAGAAGACGGTGTCTATCTCTTGCCATTGAAGCATAATCGGGGAACACTCTAGGAAACGTTATTTGGATACCAGTATGCCGATCAAACCGGAAATTTTGAAGGTCACTAAGCCAGAGAAGAGTGCACTGTTTCATGTCGAGCAGGTCGACCTTCGCTTCAGCAATGGTGAGGAGCGTCGATTTGAACGTCTGGCATCCAAGGGCCGAGGCGCCGTCATGGTGCTTGCCATCGATGCCCAACAGAACATCGTTCTGATTCGAGAGTATGCGACCGGCTTTGATGATTATGTCTTAACACTACCCAAAGGCGTGATCGATCCCGGCGAAGATGCCCTACAAGCAGCCAATCGAGAGCTTCAAGAGGAGGCTGGTTTTGCTGCCAATCAACTTCAGGTTATCCGAAATATGAGCGCGGTTCCCAACTACATGGGGAATTCATTGACACTGGTTGTGGCGCAGGATCTTTATGAGAGTCGTTTAGAAGGTGATGAACCAGAGCCTCTGGAAGTTGTGAAATACCCACTGGCGGATATCGAGACACTGGCGATGCAGAGTGATTTTCATGAAGGCCGAGCCATTGCCGCACTGTTTCTGGTCAAGCAATGGCTTGCCGAGCAGTAGTTACTGATCCGCAGACTTACAGGCCAACGTACCAGCTGCAATAACGCGATCCACGCGCTCAGAAAAACCAGCATCAGACCGATCACTACGCAGAATGCGACCGACTTCCAAGTCGTCAAAGCGCTCGTGGACATAATCGGTTAGACAGCTGCAGCGCGCTTCAGAGGCACCTGACACCAGACAACCGTTCATAAACGGTTCGTAGGTTTTGGATCCAAAGTAGTTAACACGAACAATGTAGATGGCGCCCATAACAACGGCGATCCACAACAGAACCTTTGACATGCTTTAAGCCTTGTAAATGATCAAGATGGCCGCATTGTAATCAGAGGTGAACATAATTTCAGCTATCTTTAGTTGCAGATACGAAACAACCGAGTGATCTAAAGACATTACTTTTTGTGCCATTAATAGTCGGGCGAAAGGTGATATGATCGCATCCACTAACTTACCGCCAGGGTTTTTATGCCCTGACTAACTGAAATGATTGGAGCATAAAATGAGCTTTGAACTTCCAGCACTGCCATACGCAAAAGATGCACTAGAACCACACATCTCTGCTGAAACTCTAGAATTCCACCACGGCAAACACCACAACACTTACGTGGTTAAGCTAAACGGCCTAGTACCAGGTACTGAGTTTGAAGGTAAATCTCTAGAAGAGATCATCAAAACGGCACCAGCTGGCGGCGTATTCAACAACGCAGCACAGGTATGGAACCACACCTTCTACTGGAACTGCCTATCACCAAACGGTGGCGGTGAGCCAACAGGCGCTATTGCTGACGCGATCAACGCTCAGTGGGGCTCTTTCGACAAGTTCAAAGAAGAGCTAAACGACAAAGCGGTTAACAACTTCGGTTCTTCATGGACTTGGTTGGTTAAAAACGCTGACGGTTCTTTAGAGATCGTAAACACTAGCAACGCAGGCACGCCAATGACTAACGGTCAAACAGCGATCCTGACTGTAGACCTTTGGGAACACGCTTACTACATCGATTACCGCAACGTACGTCCAGACTACCTAAACGGTTACTGGTCACTTGTGAACTGGGACTTTGCAAACGCAAACCTAGCGGCTTAATCAGTAGCCCGTCATTGAAAAGAGAGCTTCGGCTCTCTTTTTTATTGTCTACTGCACGCCTATTTCCGGTCCCACAACACTCATCACGGTCTCAAGAATGATCGGCTGAGCGACCGCTTTAGGGTGTAGGCCATCTGACTGCATCAGATCCCAATCGGTCGCCACGCCCTCTAACAGGAATGGCACGAGTGGTGCATCAAATGTTTCAGCCAGCTGGGGGAATAGATTAAAAAAAGCGCGGGTGTATCGTGGACCATAGTTGGGCGGTAGCTGAATACCAATCACAATCAGCTTTGCACCTGACTCAGTAATCTTACTGGCCAAAGCTTCAAGATTGGTTTGAATAATATTCAGAGGAGTACCGCGTAAACCGTCATTGGCTCCTAACTCAAGCAGGACCCATTTAGGTTCGTGTAGCTCTAACAGATCGGGAAGTCGCGCCAGCCCCCCGGCTGTGGTTTCACCACTGACACTGGCATTTAATAACGTCAGACCGGAACTTTCCAAACGCTGTTCCATCAACTCTACCCAACCTTCACCCGGGGTTAATCCATAACCGGCCGAGAGGCTATCTCCCAACACCATAATATCCGCTGCCTTAACCGGCAGCGCTAACCAAAAAGCGATGAATAAGTGCAGTATGAAATTCTTTAACAAAACGACCTCGAACCTTTAAAAGCGACGTAACAAACCCAAAATTAATAATAGTCGTAAGGGTATTAGAAGACTATTGGATCATTAAGAGGACACCATGACTAGCCGCTCCGTTCTACTTGAAGCAAAACAGCTGGGAAAACAGTTTAAGACCGGAAGCGGAACACTGGATCTGTTCGTCAATCTCAACCTAACCATTAATGCCGGGGAGACGATAGCGATCATCGGTAAATCTGGCGCCGGTAAATCGACGCTACTCAGTCTGCTTGCGGGGTTGGATACGGCCACCTCTGGGACAGTCGAATTTGAAGGTAAGCCTTTAGAGTCACTGTCGGATGCAGAACGAGCAAAACTCAGAGCCGATAAAATTGCCTTTATTTTCCAATCCTTTCACCTACTGCCCGAGCTAACAGCACAGGACAACGTCGCACTACCCCTTGAGATTCGCCAGCAGCAAAACGCGGAGGCAACAGCGTCGGAATGGCTACAAAACGTCGGGCTGGGTGATCGAACTGATCACTATCCTTCACAACTGTCCGGTGGCGAGCAGCAACGCGTGGCGATAGCGCGTGCTTTTGCAGGTAACCCTGCCCTGCTCTTTGCCGATGAGCCTACCGGCAACCTCGATGAAGCGACGGGGCAGCAAATCGTTGAACAGCTCTTCTCATTAAACGAGCAACAGGGCACAACGCTGATATTGATCACTCACGACCTTGAGCTAGCAAAACGCTGTCAGCGTCGAATTCAACTGAGTAATGGGGCTATCGAGGAGCTGTCATGAGTTCTGCCATTCCCCGCATCGCAAGGCGACAGCTGTGGGTGCAACTGCGCACCATTGAGTGGCGAGTATTAATCCTTGCGGCTCTACTCGCTGTGACACTGACCAGCTTTCTATCGATCGTCAGTGATCGTTTAGAGAGTGGCCTCCTCAGGGAGAGTGCCTCAGTGCTAGGGGCCGATCTGGTCGTTCGATCCAGTCGACCCATTAATGAACAACGCACGGACCTAGCTGAAGAGCTGGGGCTAACCACCACCCGAGTGATTCAATTCCCCACCATGGTCGGTGCTGGTGACAACCTCATCCTAAGCTCAGCCAAAGTAATCTCTGATCCCTACCCGCTCAGGGGAGAGGTGATTACTGATCCACCTATGCAAGTAGCGGTACCTGAGCCTGGAACCGCATGGGCTGAAGAGCGCATTATTGATCAACTGGGTCTGTTGATTGGAGATACCCTGCAGTTCGGTTATGCCGATCTAGTGCTTACCGCCAGGTTAAAACAGTCCCCCGACAGAGGTAGCGGTTTCAACACACTCAACCCTCATCTTCTGGTCAATCAGCAAGATCTTGAGAAGAGCGCGGTACTGGGCCCAGGCTCTAGAGCCGAGTTCCGTCTACTGATCAGTGGTGACAATGATCTGCTTAAAACCTTCGAAGCACGACTAAAACCGACGCTGGAGAACCACGAGCGGATACTGTCACTGATCAATGATCAACCGGTCACCGGTAACGCTCTCGCTAACGGCCTCTCCTATGTTCGTTTGAGTTCACTGACGACCCTACTGCTCGCATCACTGACCATTCTTTTGGCACTGCGTCGCTTCGGTCATGCCCAGCAGAGTCGCAGCGCGCTCTTCTTAAGCATGGGGTTAACACCCAACGCCTTAGTAAGGCTCTATTTTTGGCAGCTCGGCATAGCCGCAACCCTTATCGCAGTGATTGGCGGGATGGCTGGCGCTCTTCTCGCTGGCCTAGCCGATATCTGGCTATCCGGTCTGCTTCCACAAGCGCTCCCTAACGCGCGGTGGACTAGTTACTTAATAGGCCCTGCGTTGGGGTATGCGATGCTACTTCTACTCGGCATGCCTCCAGCCCTGGAGCAGGCCAAGGTGCCCGTTGCACAACTACTACGAAGCGACCAGACAAACACGACTCAAAAAGCAAGCTGGGGACTCTACCTCATCAGTCTGGTACTGCTAAGCGCTGTATTACTGCTATTTTTGGCGGCGCCTGCCGCTGCTGCGGTTTTACTGATCATGCTGGGTATCAGTGGCCTGCTGTTCGGTTGGTTGGCCCAACTGATTCTGCATAGCCTCGGGCGTTTTTTAGCTAACCGTCTTGCCCTTGGGCGTTTGCTCATCATGCGTTTGCGCCAGCAACGTAAATGGCACCGATTACAAGCGGGTGTCATGGTTCTGTTACTGATGTTGTTGAGCGTTATCTGGGTGGCTCGTCAGGACTTAGTCAAAGAGTGGCAAGCGCAATTCCCTGAAGACGTGCCGAACTACTTCTTAATCAATATCCAGGAGTGGCAAAAGCCAGGGGTCGATCAGTTTTTGGCAGATCGCGACATTGATACCGAACTCTATCCCATGATACGCGGGCGATTAGTGGACCTTAACGATGCACCGATCAGACCTCAGCTAAACGAAGAGCAGTTAAAGGATAACTCTCTACGCCGTGAGTTAAACCTGACCTGGCGCCAGCAACCACCGGTGCATAACCAGATCATCCAAGGTGAGTGGTGGGATTCAGACTCTAGCGAGCACCAGATCTCAATCGAGCGGGACATGCTGGAGGATCTAGGGCTTAAACTGGGTGACAAGCTCGGCTTTGACGTCGGTGGCCAACCCGTCAGTGGTGTCATCACCAGTGTGCGTGAAGTGAAGTGGGAATCTTTCCAGCCCAACTTCTACGTCATTTTTTCGCCAGCAGCACTGCAATCTTATCCGGGCACATGGATCACTAGCTTTAAACTGGCCGAGGAGCGCAAAGCACAGGCGAACGAACTGCTTCGCGAATTCCCGTCGTTAACCTTGATCGACATCGATCAACTGATGAAACAGCTCGCTGGCTGGTTAGAACGACTCGCTGAAAGCTCGGCTTTTGTGTTGATCATGACACTGGCGACTGGCCTTATTCTGGTCACTATCACCCTGCTCCAAGCTTTAGAACAGCGTAAAACTGAGGTGGCACTGCTGCAGACATTAGGGGCAAGAGCGACTGAGACCAAACAGCTTGATCTCTTGGAGTTTGGTCTTTTGGGTCTAGTGTGTGGCTCACTCGCTGTGTTCAGTGCAGAGATCACCTTGGCAGCCATGAATCAGTTTTTGTTGAAGATACCGCTCTCTGCTCACTGGGAGCTGTGGTTCACTCTGCCAATACTGGCCAGTTTCGCGTTTATTGCGATAGCCAGTCTGCTGCGTGCTCCACTTAAGATAGAGCAGTGCTATGCCATTCTTAAATCCCATGGGTAAAACTACGGCTAATTCCACTATTGGAGTAGTGTTATTTTTGATCAAAGATGTGTAGAATTCGCTCAAATTTTGATCTAAATCAACAAATTTGAGGGTTTAAAACCATGGCACACGACGAAAACTTCCGTGACAATTCTGGCTGGGGCTGGATCGCAATCAACCTAGTTGCTCTTGCTTGGATCACTATGCCAGTCAGCATCGCATTGACTCAGGTTGTTCAGTGGTAAGCCACTCAACCAACAAAAAAGGAGCCTAATGGCTCCTTTTTTTTGGCTGTACTTTTCCGACTTAGACAGTCAGTGTCTCAACACCCTCTGGCGTTGCCATCAGAACAATATCTGCAGGACGAAGCGCAAACAGACCATTGGTGACAACACCCACCAAGTCGTTCAACTCTCGCTCTAGCCCTTTTGGATTGAGGATCTCCATATCGTGGACATCCAAGATGATGTTGCCATTATCGGTTACAAAGCCCTGGCGGTATTCAGGCTGAACACCCAGCTTCGCTAACTCGCGAGCTACGTAAGAACGAGCCATCGGAATTACCTCTACCGGCAGAGGGAAAGCACCCAATACATCCACCTGTTTAGTCTGGTCGACAATGCAGACAAACTCTTTGGATGCTGCTGCGACAATCTTCTCGCGAGTCAACGCACCACCACCACCTTTGACTAGGTTTAGGTGTGGATCGAACTCATCGGCGCCATCGACGTAGACCTCAATGCCTGAGACTGAGTTCAAATCAACCACTTCAATGCCATGTGCGCGCAGACGCTCGGCAGAAGCTTCCGAGCTCGCCACGGCCGATTCAAATGCACCTTTGTGTGCTGCCAATGCATCAATAAAGCAGTTAGCCGTAGAGCCGGTTCCGATACCAATCACCGAATCCGCTTTTAATTTTGGCAGTACATAATCCAGTGCCGCTTGTGCGACAGCCTGTTTCATTTCGTCTTGAGTCATCAATCCATCTCTAAACAGTCAATTTTTGGGTGTTTTAGCAGCCATTTGCCTGGCTATCTAGACGCAATAGCAGTGAGTCTATACCATTTGCATCCATATTTCTTAAGCAAAACAGCTCTTGATCACTATGCAGCGATACATACGAAAAATTCTTGAAGCGCGTGTTTATGACGTAGCCGTCGAAACCGCACTGGATGACGCACCCGGTTTGTCCGAGCGCACAGGTAACAAAGTCCTACTAAAACGTGAGGATGAACAACCTGTCTACTCGTTCAAAATTCGTGGTGCCTACAACCGTATGGCTCAGCTGACCGATGAAGAGAAGGCGCGCGGTGTTATTACTGCATCCGCCGGCAACCATGCTCAAGGCGTTGCAAATGCGGCTAAGTACCTTGGTATCAAAGCGACCATTGTCATGCCCAAAACCACGCCAGACGTGAAAGTCACCAACGTGCGTCGCTTGGGCGGAAAAGCGGTTCTGCACGGTGATGCCTTTGACGATGCGCGCCAGCATGCTGCAAAACTGGAGCAAGAGAAAGGCTTAACGTACATCCCGCCCTACGATGATCCCGATGTCATTGCAGGACAGGGTACCGTTGCGATGGAGATGTTGCGCCAGCATACTGGCCCCATCGAGGCGATCTTTGTACCGGTCGGCGGTGGCGGCTTGATTGCCGGTGTTGCTGCTTACGTTAAATACCTTCGTCCCGAGACCAAGATCATTGGCGTTGAATCGGATGAGTCCGCGTGTCTTGCACTGGCTATGGAGAAGGGTCGTCGTGCCACACTGCCACAAGTTGGCATCTTTGCGGACGGTGTCGCCGTAGCTCAGATCGGTAAGCACACTTGGGAAATCTGTAAAGATCATGTCGATGAAGTGATCACCGTCAGCGTGGATGAGATCTGTGCGGCCATTAAAGATATCTTTGACGATACCCGTGCGGTGTCAGAACCCGCAGGTGCCCTAGCGGTTGCCGGCCTCAAACGCTATGTCGAGCGCGAGCAGTGCACCGGCAAAAATCTAATCGCCATCAACTCAGGGGCCAACGTAAACTTTGATCGTCTGCGTCATGTTGCTGAGCGTTCAGAGATCGGTGAAAAACGTGAGTTATTAATAGCGGCCAAAATCCCAGAGCGACCAGGTGCCTTTAAGCAGTTCTGTAAAACGCTGGGGAATCGCAACATCACTGAGTTCAACTACCGCTATAGCGACAGCGATGCGGCCGTGGTTTTTGCCGGTGTGCAAATCCGTAAAAACAATGATGGTCGCGAAGAGTTACTGGCCGAACTCAACGACGCATTAGATGAAGTGACAGATCTTACCGATAACGAGGTGGCAAAAAGTCATATTCGCTATATGGTTGGCGGTCACAAGCCTGATGCCTGTGGTGACGAAGCGCTTTTCCGCTTTGAATTTCCAGAGCGTCCAGGCGCGTTGATGAAGTTCCTAAATACTCTGGGTGGGCGTTGGAATATCTCAATGTTCCACTACCGCAACCACGGCGCTGCCTATGGACGCGTTTTAGTGGGTATGGAAGTGCCTAAGAAAGAGCGTTCTGAAGTGCGTAAGTATTTAGACGAGTTGGGCTACACCTGGTTTGAAGAGACCACCAACCCAGCCTACCAGCTCTTCCTAGGTTAACCGAAAAACATCAGTGGTGTTCTGGGGTCTCGGGTGAGACGTCGAACACCTCTTTAGTTAGCGCTTTCATTCCGTATACCAGCAACGAAATAGTTCCCCAGGTCAGACCCAGTACGACACCAGCATCGACAATGCCGCGCCAAGGTTGCGGGATAGAGTGCACCACAATGATCAACACAATGATAAATGTGGTCAGTGAATAGCTGACGATTTTGCGCTTCTTAGTGGTATGGAAGAACCCCATGCAAAAGAGCGGTGCGAGTACCAAACGCGCAGGCGTCACATGGTGACGAAGGTATCGCGCTCGAGCAGCGGCACGAGGTGAAAAGTTTTGCTGGAAGCCGCGATATCCCTCGGCAAAGCCCATAAAGACCAACGAGAAAGCCAGTGCCACCCAATGGCCAAAACTCAATTCAGCAAACGGAAGTTCCAAAGCCATAGGTGCTAAGCGATAGATTGCACTGCTCAACAGAGCAACAACGCCAACAATACCCCAAACAGCTGCAATTGAACCCAACATAGAGAGTCGCCTTATATTCAAACAAGCGGGCAAGTATAACGAATAGTCTGGTCCTGACAACCGGGTGCGTTATTTGTAGTCCGCTTTATCAAGACCGTACTTACGCATTTTGTCAGAGAGGGTTTTTCTGGGTAGACCTAAGGCCGCCAGCGTCTCTTTGATTGAGCCAGCATGACGCGCCAATTCGGTTTGAATCAACGTTTTCTCAAAGTACTCAACGCGATCAGGCAAGCTCATTACGGTGTTCTGATTACTCTCCAACTCGCCCGCTTCCCCGCAATTGAGCTCACCGAGTAGCACAAAACGCTCCGCCACATTGCGCAGTTCGCGCACGTTACCTGGCCAATCATAGGCGACAAGTTGCTGAATCTGCTCCGGTGTTAGCGGTTCGACTTCACGGCCAAACTGACCTGAGGCGACCAGAGCAAAGTGTTTAAACAGCAGTGGAATATCCTCACGCCGTTCCCGTAAGGCGGGTAGATCGACTCGAACGACATTGAGTCGATAGTAGAGATCCTCTCGGAAATCGCCCTGGTCGGCAGCCTCACGCAGGTCCACTTTAGAGGCGGCGATGACTCTTAAGTCCAGTGAAATAGGGTCGTTCGAACCTAAACGCTCAATGACACGCTCCTCCAACACACGCAGCAGTTTAATCTGCAAAGAGATCGACATGCTTTCGATCTCGTCTAAGAACAGTGTTCCACCTTGAGCATGCTCTAACTTACCAATTCGACGATTTTTGGCGTCGGTAAAGGCGCCCGCCTCATGGCCAAAGAGTTCACTCTCAATTAGGTTTTCAGGAACCGCCCCACAGTTAATGGCGACAAAGTTGGCCCCGCGACGGCTGCTGTTTTCATGGATATAGCGAGCTAGCAGATCTTTACCCGCTCCGGTCTCACCGTGAATCAAAATATCCGCAGGGGTATCAGCAACCGCTCGAACAATATTACGCAGCTGTTGAATGCGCGGACTGGCGCCAATTAAACGAGGGCCTGCCGCGTTGTGAGTGGCTAGTTCCTCTTTAAGCGCTCGGTTTTCGAGAGTTAACGAGCGCTTTTCGATCGCACGACGTACGACATCAATCAGCAGCTCAGAGGCAAAGGGTTTTTCAATGAAATCGTAGGCGCCATCACGGATCGCCGTTACCGCCATAGAGATGTCGCCATGACCGGTAATAATGATGACCGGAATATCAGAATCGATGGCTTTGATCTTAGCCTGTAGCTCTAAACCGGTCATACCCGGCATGTTGATATCGGTGACGACAATCCCCGACCAACCTGAACTGATGATACCCAACGCCTTTTCAGCACGATCACAGGTCACCACAGAGTAACCTTCAAGCTCCAGCGTTTGCCCAGCCGAATCCAAGATGTAGGCGTCATCATCTACCAGTAATACTTGAATCTCGTCAGCTCTAGACTCTGTCACTCGGACTCCTTAGTTGCTTGTGCACTGGGTGGTTGAGCCCTATTTAGAAGAATACGAAACTCGGCGCCACCCTCGGGTAAGTTGTGGGCGCTAAGCATACCACCAAGCGACTCGACAATCCGCTGCGAAATAGAGAGACCAAGCCCCAAACCAAGCCCATGCTCTTTTGTGGTAAAAAATGGTGTAAAGATCTGCTCTAACGCCTCATCACTTAAACCGGGTCCGGTATCGCATACAGAGATGGCGATCTGCTCCCCGAGAAACTCTGTACGAACCTGAATCTGCTTATCTTCACTCTGCTCCATCGCTTGAGCAGCGTTGTTGATCAGATTCACCATCACCTGCTCCATACGCAGAAGATCCGCTTTCAACCAAATTTGATCCGAGTTATCGGGCCAGGTGATCTCAACATTTTGACGCTCTAACTGCCCGTAAAGGATAGACATAGCCCCATCGCGCAGATCACGCAGCGACACACTACTCTGTTGCGGATCTTGCTTACGCGAGAACTCTTTCAGGGGGTGCAGTATGTTGGCCATTCGCTGCGTCAGATTGGCAATCTGCTGCAGATTGCTCGTGACTCGTTCTGCATTATTCAGTGTCTGAAACTTCAAGGCGTTATCGGCGTAATTGCGAATTGCCGTCAGTGGTTGATTCAACTCGTGGTTTATACCGGCTGACATCTGACCAATGGTCGCCAACTTAGCCGCCTGTACCAACTCGTTCTGAGTTAACTGGTGATTTTCGATCTCGGACAATAGCTTTTTGTTGGCGGCCTGAAGGTCCTGAGTACGCTCTGCAACACGACGTTCAAGCTCATTTTGTGCACGCTGTAAGGCCTGTAAATGCTCGCGACGTTCGGTGATATCAACCAAGGTGACAATCAGGTGATAACGGCCACTCTGCTCCATGTTACTGAGGGTCAGTTCAACCGGGATAACGCTACCATTAGCGTTGAGGCAATCCACCTCCAGCTTCAGATGCTGTTCACGGGTTGCGACCTCTAACTCAATATAGCGCTTCAGTAGTAACTGATCCTGCGGCGACAGTAGCTCATGAAACGGCTTGCCGATGATCTGATCCAAGCGATACCCCAGCAGTCTCTCCAGCACCGGATTAAAGTACTCAATCTTACCTTCTGTATCGATCAGAGAGAGGCCAACCTGAGTATTATTAATCACGCCTTCAATGCGCGCTTCCTGCTCTTTTCGAACTCGGCTTTCACGCTCAGTATAGCGCTGACGCTCAATGCGAATGCGGCGTCGCTGAAAGGCCACAAGACTGGCCAGAACGATCAACACACCCAGTATCGTGGTAATCAACTGCACCACCAATACGCGATCTTCAACCGTTTGCAGATTGGCGAGATGGCGAACGGTCAGACCAGTGTTAGAGATCTGGTCCGCCAACAGCAGATACTGTCGTGTGTCGAGCTCGGCCGATGCTGCAGGGTTGTCACTCTCATTGTGCAGCACAGTAATGATCTCAAACTGCTCATCCTCCACACTGCGTTTAGCAATATTCAAAGAATTAAGCGGCTGATCACCGTATCGAAGACTTTCGGCTATCCGCTTCATCTGCTCATCTGACAGCGGGCTGAGTGTCTTAAACATCCAATCTGGCTCGGTACTGATAACGATAACGCCATCCTCATCTGACACCATCACTTCGGTGGCCGGGTTGTTCCAGCGCTCTTCGATCTGATCCAAGTCGATCTTAACGACGACAACCCCAATGATTTCACCATTGCGGTGCATCGGGTGACTGAAGTAGTAGCCCCGTTTATTCGTCGTACTGCCCAAAGCAAAATAGCGCCCCGACTGCCCTTTCATGGCATCGGTGAAATAGGGCCTAAATGAGAAGTTCCGCCCAATAAAACTGGTCTCTTTAAACCAGTTGCTGGAGGCTCTGGTGTAGCCCGCACTGTCCATCACATAGATATCCAATGCATTGACCAGATCAACGGCTCGTTGCAGATAGAGATTCGCCTGCCCAACACGCTCCTCTTCGGCGCCAGTGACCGCATCAGCCAGTAATTCATGATCGGCTAACAGTTCGGGCAAGCTACGAAAACGATCCAGTCTCTGCTCCACTGACACTCGGTAACGATCAAGCTCACTGGAGGCCTGCTGATGCAGCTCCTCTAATGCCTGTTGACGGGTAAACAGGGTCAAGTAGATCAAAGAGACGACAAACAGCGTAAGCACACCTAGAATCACTTCGGGTCGGAAAGGTAAGAACTGTTTGGGCGTATAACGCTCGGGCATCGACTATCCTGTATAGGCGTTTTAAATAAACAGATATCGATTTTTCCACCTTGCAGGGCATCCCACAACCCCGATGTTGAATATGAAATTAAATCGTCTGCAATCCTCGTGGTTTCTGAAGGCTCTCTGATATACTTCGCCAACCAAGAGTAAGGAAGCTTCAAGGTGTTACAAGCAGTTAAAGAGAATCTGGATCGCCTCGTTGCAAGCGGTCATCAACATCTGTTGCGTGAGCTAGGTCACGGCATCGAGAAAGAGGCACTTCGAATCGACAGTGCCGGTCATATTGCCAAGACAGACCACCCCGCCGCGCTGGGTTCTACGCTGACCCATGGACAGATCACGACCGACTACTCTGAAGCTCTGATGGAGTTCATTACCGGAGTCAGCACCGATGTGCGCGACTCACTCAAAGAGCTGACCGAACTGCATCAATTCACCTACTCTTTACTAGGTCATGAATCGCTCTGGTGTGCCAGCATGCCCTGTGCGATCAAATCGGTAGATGACATACGCATTGCCGAATACGGCAGCTCCAACATTGGACAACTGAAGTACATCTATCGTGTGGGCCTTGAGCATCGTTACGGAAAGATGATGCAGACCATCGCAGGCATTCACTACAACTTCTCGATTTCGGAAGCCTTCTGGCCAGCGTGGAAACAGGTGTGCGACTCGGAACTTAGCGACCAAGATTTCGCCTCCGATCGTTACTTTGCACTGATTCGTAACTTCCGTCGTTACAGCTGGTTGCTGCTCTACCTGTTCGGTGCATCACCGGCTGTCAGCAAAGATTTCTTGCACTCTGTAGAGCACCACCTAGAGCCTCTCGACGATGATACCTATTACCTCCCCTACGCAACGTCACTGCGTATGAGTGATCTGGGCTATTCAAACAGAGCCCAAGAGGGGCTGAACGTCTGCTTCAACCATCTTGATACCTACTCAGACTCTCTTCAGGCTGCGATACACCAACCGCACCAACCCTATGAAGCGATTGGTATTAAAGTCGATGGCCAGTATCGCCAGCTCAACTCCAATGTGTTGCAGATTGAGAATGAGTACTACAGTGACATTCGTCCGAAACGCGTTGCCTTCAGCGGTGAAAAACCTGTCCACGCACTGATGGAACGAGGGGTTCAGTACATCGAAGTACGTAACACCGATATCAACCCACTGCTGCCGATTGGTATCGATCTGCAGCAGAGCCTCTTTATGGACGCCTTCCTGTTAACCTGTTTATTTGCAGGTGAGCAACTACTTACTAGCACTGAATGCGCTATGGTAGCTCACAACAAAGACAAGATTGTCTCTGAAGGGCGTCGCCCAGGTCTGATGCTTGAGACTCTTGAGGGCGAAGTGTCACGTGAGCAGTTTGCTCGCGACATCCTCGATCAGGTGACTCTGGTCGCTGAATTACTCGATCAGATCCACGGCGGAAATGCCTATCAACAAGCGGTTCAGAAACAGTATGAACTGGTAGCTGATCCGCAGCTGACTCCTTCAGCTAAAATTATTAGCGAGCTGAAATCGAGCTCACTCACCTTCCAACAGTGGACGCTCAAAATGGGACAGGTGCACCACGAGACCCTGTCACGCGAACCGCTTGATCCAGCTGTTAAACATCGACTAACTGAAGAGGCTGAACAGTCACTGGCCAAACAGCGCGATGCTGAATCACAAGATGAAGCACCCTTTGATGAATTCCTTCAGCACTACCTAGCCTCCTAAGTGGAACTTAGTTATCACTTGCCAGCACTCTATCGATCGGCATAGACTGAAATCTCAGTTGGAGGTTTTGTTATGTTAGAGAACTGCAAAGATGCTCGTGAACGCTGGGGCGGTGTCAGCACCATTATTGACCATTGGCTGGATGAACGTGCCGCGTTAATTCGAATTCTAATGGAAATTCCCCATACTCAAGTGGGCGAAGAGTTGGATGCGCGACTGGGTGAATTTTGCCAACTCTTGGTAGACTACCTCTCATCAGGACACTTTGAAGTTTACCAACAGCTGGTAGCAGAGGGAGAAGCCTTCAGCGATTCACAACTAGCAGAGGCTCAAGCACTCCTTCCCAAGATTCAGATTTCAACCGATCTTGCGCTCGATTTTAACGACCGTTTCTCTGATCTGCCTGCAGCGACCGTTGAAGATATCCGCTACTTCAGCGAACAGGTCTCTAAACTGGGCGAAGCCTTGGCTGATCGATTTGAGTTAGAGGATCAGATGATCGCCATGCTGCATGAGACACATCGCGAAGCCGTTAGCTAAATTTGCGGGACACTGAAACAAAAAAGGCTGCCCAAATGGCAGCCTCTTTTATATATGAGCAATTTACTCAGCCGGATTGATCGCAAGCAGTTCAACTTCGAACACTAGCGTCGCGTTTGGTCCGATCATACCGCCAGCACCGCCAGGGCCGTAAGCCAGATCAGATGGGATCACTAGACGTCCTTTACCACCCTCTTTAATCATCTGCAGACCTTCAGTCCACCCTTTGATAACGCCAGACAGCGGGAAGGTCACTGGTTCGCCACGACCGTAAGAGCTATCGAACTCTTGGCCATTGATCAGCATACCTTTGTAGTGCACTTTGACGTTATCTTCTGCTGTTGGTGTAGGGCCTGCGCCCTCTTCCAAAATCTCTACCTGAAGACCCGTATCAGTAGTGACAACACCTTCACGCTTAGCATTCTCTGCCATGAAGTCTTGGCCATTTTTCAGGTTAGCATCCGCTAGTGCTTGCTCTTTCGCCTGTTCAGCTTCTAGCTTTTTCGCTTGGAATGCCATCATCACATCAGACAGCTCCTGCATGGTCATCAACGGCTTGTTGCCTTCGAACATGTCCTTAACACCCTGACTCAGTAGATCGTAGTCAAGAGAGTCGAAATCAGCCATTAGACGCTCACCAAGTACCAAGCCCATGCCGTAACTCAACTTTTGATCATCGGTCGTAAGTTCAGTCGCCTGAGAAGGTGTCGCTAGCATTGCAGAAGATAGAGCAAGCGCTAATACCGCTTTTTTCATTGGAAAATCCTTATTCGTGTTATCAATGAGACCAGTGTCTCTGAATGAGATGAAAGAAACATTAAAACCTATACACCGCAGGATTAAAACCCATTAGGTTTGCGGTTTCAGGCGTTGAAGAACGGCATCCTTATCCTGATCAATATCACTGACGCCGGCTGAGACTCTGTCCAAATTAGATTGCGCTGTTATCAGGTTCATCGCTTTAGGCTTGGGCGCAAGCCACTGATGAAGCATCGCTATCTCGACGCGCTCCATGTTCAGCTCCACCCCTTTTAAATGCTGATACAGGGCTTCAAGTTCGGGGTAGTCATTAAGCTGAGGTTTTAACGACATACGCTGCGACCGAATCGGCAAAATTTTTTGATGCCACGCCTCAATAGCGTCGGGAACCGAATCAGGCCATTCGATCTGCTCAGAAGCCGACCAGAGCGCGGCCAACATTAAATTGACTCGCCCACCTTTCGACTGAATCGATAGCATCGGCTTAGCGACTGACGGGTAGATCTCTAGGGCGAAAGACCACAAAGGGTTGTCGAGTTTTAATCCTGAAGGAACCACGATATCTCCAAATATAAGGAATCTAACAGAGAGGATTACGGCCCTTGCTGTGATAGACTTGCCGCCCATGATACGACTTGAACAGCTCAGTTTACAACGTGGCGCCCAGCGCCTAATTGACCACGCCGACCTAAACATCCATTTTGGTTGGAAGGTCGCCCTTATTGGTGCCAATGGCGTCGGTAAATCGAGTCTATTTAAGCTGATTCTAGGTGAGCTATCACAGGACACCGGGGAGCTACACAAACCCGCTCCTGGCAAGATTGCGCATATGGCCCAAGAGGTCTCCAGCAGTGATCGTTGCGCGTTGGATTATGTACTCGATGGTGACAAGGAGCTGCGCCAGCTGCAGAGCAAACTGGCCATTGCCGAGCAGGAACATAGCCCAGAGTTAGGTGAGCTTTACGCACAACTGGATGCCATTGATGGCTACCGTGCCGAATCCCGCGCCCACACTCTACTCAATGGTTTAGGCTTTGCACCTAATGACGCTAGCAAACCCGTTCAGAGTTTTTCGGGTGGTTGGCGCATTCGTCTTAACCTTGCTCAGGCATTGATGTGCCGATCTGAACTGCTACTACTGGATGAACCGACCAACCACTTAGATTTGGATGCCACCATCTGGCTAGAGCAGTGGTTGAATCAATACCCAGGCACCCTGATTCTGATTTCGCACGACCGCGCCTTTGTCGATGCAACCGCTAACCAAGTCGTACACCTCTATCAGCAACAGCTCACCCTGTATAAAGGCAACTACTCCGCTTTTGAACGCATGCGCGCTGAACGACTCGCGCAACAACAAGCCGCTTACGACAAGCAGCAGGCACAAATAGCACACATCGAAAGCTTTGTGCGTCGATTTAAAGCCAAGGCGAGCAAAGCCAAACAGGCGCAGAGCCGCATTAAAGAGCTAGAGCGCATGGAGATGATCTCCGCGGCACACATCGATTCACCGTTTAGTTTTCGATTCGACTGTTCCGACAAACTCTCATCGCCCCTGCTGAATCTCTACAACACGGAACTGGGTTACAGCGAACAGAGTAAAATTCTTAACGGTGTATCACTTAGTCTTGTACCCGGTCAGCGAATTGGCCTACTGGGTAGAAACGGCGCTGGTAAATCGACCCTAGTCAAAAGCTTGGTCGGAGATCTACCTCTAATCAGTGGCGAGCGCTCCTGTGGTGAGCATCTAAAGATTGGCTACTTCGCACAGCATCAGCTCGAAGCACTGGATATGAACGCCTCGGTTCTGTTGCATCTGCAGCGTATTGCTCCTAAGGCAACCGAAGCTCAACTGCGTTCGTTTGCCGGTTCTTTTGGTTTCAGTGGCGATGATGCACTGGATCCGATTGGACGTTTCTCTGGCGGTGAAAAGGCTCGCCTTGCATTAGCATTGATCGCTTGGCACAAACCCAATCTGCTGCTGCTCGATGAGCCCACCAACCACCTGGATCTGGAAGTTCGTCACGCACTGACTCTAGCCCTTCAGGACTTTGAAGGCTCGATTATCTTGGTGTCCCACGATCGCCATCTACTGGCGAACACCGTCGATCAGTTTCTTCTGGTCGCCGAGGGCAAAGTGACCGAGTTTGACGGTGACCTCGATGATTACCACAAATGGCTAGCGACCCAACGGCAAGAGGACTCTTCACCGGTCATCGCATCGGAAGGCCGCTCACAAAGCGCCGCCGATCGGAAAGAGCAGAAACGCATCGAGGCTGAAAAACGCTCTAAATTACGCCCTTTGCGAAAAGCGCTTGAGAAGCTTGATGCGAAAATGGAGAAGCTCAATCAATCGTTGGAAGCCCTAGAGTCACAGCTTGCCGACACGGATCTGTATACGGATCAACGCAAAGATGAGTTAAAGGCCCTACTAAGCCAGCAGGCCGAAGCTAAAAGCGAATTAGAGGGTGTTGAGCTGGAGTGGTTTGAAACTCAAGAGCAGCTCGAAGAGCTTGAACAAGAGCACGCCTAGGCTAAATTCGACTCACTCGGGTCACTTGCTTAATAGCACGCAGCTTTTTCATAACCCGCGCCAGATGAACACGGTTGGTCACTGTCAGTTCAATGGTAACGGCATTCATCTGACCATCTTTCTCGCCTGACAGTAGCTGATTGACGTTCCCGCCTACTGAAGAGACCGCCATCGCCAGCTGTGCGATGATGCCTCGTTGTGATTCAACCTGAACTTCTAAAACGGTGGTGTACTCATCCTCACCTGTTTCGCCCCACTCGATGTAGATGTTGCGATTGGTGGTCTCGTCACGCTTACCGTTGAGGTTGCGACAGTCAGAGCGGTGCACCACCAAGCCACGTCCTGCCGAGATATTACCGACAATATTGTCGCCAGGAATGGGGTAACAACAGCGAGCAAAGTGCATGACCATGCCTTCTGCACCCCGAATCGAGATCGGTTTACCGTCTGTACCAATAAGTGATTCTGGTTCGTCAGATTCACCATCCGTCGGTTGTAGACGCTGAGCGATGACGTAAGCCATTCGATTACCCAATCCGATATCTTCTAACAGATCATCGAGAGTCTCGAAGTTCAAATCTTGTAACAGCTTGTCCAGCTTATTCTGATCAAGCTGTTGATCACTGATCTCATATTGAGCCAAGTACTGGTTCAACAGGCGACGACCCAACTCGATCGACTCATGCTGTTTTTGGTTCTTCAAGAAGTGGCGAATCGCTGTCCTTGCTTTACCGGTCACAACAAAGTTGAGCCAAGCCATATTGGGTTGGGCACGTGGGGTTGTGATGATCTCAACGGTCTGACCGGTTTTCAGCGGCTCTGACAGCGGCGATAGATGTCGATCAACACGACAGGAGATACAGGAGTTACCCACGTCGGTATGAACCGCATAAGCAAAGTCGACCGGGGTTGCCCCTTTCGGTAGCTCAAGAATGCGTCCCTTCGGAGTGAAGACATAGACCTCATCTGGGAACAGCTCTTTCTTAACGCTGTCGATGAACTCCATCGAGTCACCGGCAGCCTGCTGCATTTCAAGCAGGCCTTGTAGCCATTTGCGCGCACGGTTGTAAGAGCCTTCGGCACTGCTGCCATCGCCACTCTGTTTGTAGTGGCTGTGTTCGGCAATACCCTGCGCAGCGACGGCATCCATCTCATGGGTTCTGATCTGTACCTCAATAGTAATATCGCGTGCACCAAACAGATCGGTATGCAGCGATTGGTAGCCATTTGCTTTTGGGATAGCAATGTAATCTTTGAAGCGCCCCGGTACGGGTTTAAACAGGTTATGTACTGCGCCTAAAATTCGGTAACAGTTATCAACAGATGTCGTAACAATACGAAAAGCGAACACATCCATGATGCTGGCAAAACTGCGATTTTCGCTCTTCATTTTGCGATAGATTGAGTAGAGGTGTTTCTCACGGCCGGTCACTTCACCGACTAACTCCTCCTGTTTCAAGCGGCGATTAATGGCCTCCTGAATCTCAGAGATAATATCTTTACGCTGCCCCCGCGCTTGCACCACCGCACGGCGAATGTACTTAGCACGCATCGGGTGGAAAGATTTAAACGCTAAATCCTCTAGCTCTACCTGAACATCACGCATACCCAAACGGGCTGCAATCGGTGCGTAGATATCCAGAGTCTCTTTAGCGATACGACGCTGTTTATCTGGGCGCATAGCACCCAACGTACGCATATTGTGAAGACGATCCGCTAGCTTAACGATGATGACGCGAATATCTTCTGCCATCGCTAAGACCATCTTCTGGAAGTTTTCTGCCTGCGCTTCCGCTTTGCTCTCGAACTCAAGATGCGTCAGTTTAGATACACCATCAACAACTCGTGCAACGGTTTCACCAAACTGGCCAGAGATACCGTCAAAATCGATCTCAGTATCTTCGATGACATCGTGCAACATGGCTGCTATTAGACAGTCGCGATCCATGTGCATCTCAGCAAGAACACTGGCAACGGCTAGGGGATGGGTAACGTAGGGCTCACCACTTTTACGACGCTGACCATCATGGGCCTGTTCCGCGTAAAAATAAGCACGCCTTACCTTTCGGATCTCATCGGAGTCCAAATATTCGGTAAGGCGTTCAGATAGAGCGTCTATAGTGGGCATCAGTTATCGCTTAACAAACAATATGATAAGGATGATGCCCCACTTTGAAGAGAGTTGGAAGAGTTAGTCTAGAACTGGCTCGTCAAGGACAGCGCGAGTTGTATGACCTTCAGCGATTTCACGAAGAGCAACAACCGTTGGTTTGTCATTTTCCCATTCAACTTTAGGATCTTGACCACCAGTAGCGATCTGACGCGCACGTTTAGACGCAACCATTACAAGTTCAAAACGGTTATCAAGATTGTCTAGGCAATCTTCTACAGTAACACGTGCCATGAGTAACCTCTTTAAAGAGTAGTAACAAATTCGAACCGGCGATTGTACAGAGTTTAGGCAGCTCTCTACAAGAGTTCAGCGAGTAAACTTTGCTGCGCCTGCTGTTGAACCACCATTTCTAAACGATTTGCGGTAAATATTGCGGCCAATTGATCCAGTGCGGTGTCGAATTGGTCGTTAATCACCAAGTAGTCAAAGTCGCCGTAGTGGCTCATCTCAGATTCAGCTTGCGCCATACGACCGGCAATCACCTCGTCGCTGTCGGTGCCGCGACCGGTCAAACGACGCAGAAGCTCCTCACGACTCGGGGGCAAAATGAATATAGAGCGCGCTTCGGGCATCTTTTGACGAACGATTTCAGCACCCTGCCAGTCGATCTCGAGAATCACATCGATACCCTGAGCCAGTTGCGACTCCACCCAGCCTTTGGATGTACCGTATTTATTGGTGAAGACTTCAGCGTACTCGAGAAACTGTCCCGCTTCGATCAGACGATCAAATTCCGTTAGATCAACGAAGTTGTAGGCAACACCATCTTCCTCGCCAGGACGAGCAGCACGGGTAGTGTGAGATACCGACACACGAATGCACTCGTCACGCTCCAACAGTGCTTTAACGAGACTGGTTTTACCGGCACCGGAGGGTGCAGAAATGATGTAGAGGAAGCCCTGAGCTGCTTGCATAACAAAAACCCTGATTACTGAGTCGCGAATAATATAACAACTCAGCGCGTCTGTTTAGGGATAGATCAGTAACGCAGCTTACCGTTTTTACGGAATTCACTCGGCGTCATGCCGCGCACTTCCATAAACCTACGGTTAAAGTTTGCGACGTTGTTAAAGCCGACGCTGTAACAGATAGTAGAGATGTACTGATCCGTATCGAGTAGCAGTTGACTGGCCTTGTTGATCCGCATGCGCGTGACAAAGTCAGTAAAGGTATTGCCTGTCGCTTTCCGGAAATAGCGAGAGAATCGGCTCTCACTCATACCAAACTTTTCAGCGACTTCCGCCATGTTGAAGTTGGTTGAGTAGTGTTCTGAGACGTAGCCAACAATTTCACTGATCTCATCAAGATGGTGTTGATCATCTCGACTCTGCAACTGCACAGACGAGAGCAGTCGGTAGTTTTCATGCTTGGCCAAAACAGCCATTAACTCAATGAAATTGGCCAGGCGATCCATACCTGAGCTGACTTTTATGCGGTCCATCATCGCCTCAACTTGAGCGCTGATACCGTAGAATTCAACCCCGTTAGCCGCACGATCCAGGAAATTCATTAAAGAACGCATTTCCGGAATCAATTCAGCACTGCGCACAAGCGGTTCGCGACGGAACTGCAACACCTTGTCACGCACTTCAACATGATCTTGGCCGTTAGGGTATTCCGTGGAGATCCAGTTATGAGGTAGATGAGGCCCGGTCAGGACAAGCTGACCCGGTTGGAAGTGACCAATGTAATCACCGACAAAGACTTTGCCTTTGGTTTCAGTGATCAAATGAAGTTCATACTCTTCGTGAAAGTGCCAACGAATCAGCTGGTGAGGTGCACCATGCTCCAAAAAGCGAATAAAGCCCTCATCAATCTGCTCCTCATAACCGAGGTCAGGATGACGGTGAAAATCACTCTCTTTTTCTGGCGGTCTAATGACCTTCAAATCATTTGTTTGCATATGCACCTCGATGCTGACTCAGTCAGCTTATTATCAACGCCCCTCCCGACGTTCAATAAATTCATTCACCTGTTGGTAAGCGCTTCTCATTGCGGCCAACAAAATCTCATTGCCTGCCAACTCATTGAATAGCAGGCGCTCAGCAACAAAAGCATTTACCGGATCTTCTGCACCAACAATCGCGTCAGCCACTGCAGCATCCATTAGCTGATCTTCGTAAGTGTAAGGGATATCCCCTCGACGCTCACGAATCAAGAAAGCTAAAAATAGAGCCGGAAGAATAGAGACCGATTTTAGATCTAATCCACGCTCTAAACCATCTCGAATGGTTGGCAGAATGAAACCGGGGATCTTCGAAAAACCGTCCATGGCAACTCGTGCGTTGGTATCTTGAATGTTCGGATTAGAGAATCTATCCAACACCACATCACGATATTTTGCCAAATCCAACGGGCAGTCTGGCAACGCTGGAATGACATTGTCGGTTACATAATTATAACCCAACTGACAGATCTCTTTATCCTGCGTACCTTCATGGATATAGTCCATACCGGCTAATGTACCCGCCCAAGCGATACAGCTATGCGTCGCGTTTAGACAGCGTATTTTAGCCTCTTCGTAGGGGCCTACGTCCTCAACCATCTCTACGCCGACTTTCTCCCAAGCGGGACGCCCTGCAATAAAGTGATCTTCAATAACCCATTGAATAAATGACTCACCCATCAGAGCGGATTTGTCATCTATACCCGTCGCAGCTTTGACACGCTCTACCACATCAGCGGTTGGGCGCGGTGTAATTCGATCCACCATCGCATTGGGCGCTGAGGTATTGTTTTCGACCCAAGCTTTTAGCTCTGTCTCGTTACGCAGATCTAAAAACTGTAGGAAACCTTTCATGAAGCGATCACCATTCGAACGAAGGTTGTCGCAGTTCATTAGAGTAACAGGACCTGCACCCGCCGCTAAACGAGCCTTTAACAAACGCGCCAAAGCGCCGTAAAGCGTAACAACTGTCTCACCTTTAAGGTCAGTGACCAGGTCTGCATAGCTTTGATCCAGCTGATCTTGTGAGTCTAGGTAGTATCCCGCTTCAGTAACGGTAAATGAGATGATCTTTGTCTTCTCATCCACAGCGACCTCTGTCAGACCATTGAGCTCAGCATCGAATGGAATGATCTGTTTAATCGCCTCAATACGCTTATAGTCACGCTCACCCTGAGGCGTCACTGTCTCAAGCGTGTAAGCACCTGACGAGGCTTGAAGGGCTGCAATCGTATCGGCCATGTCAGGACGAATATTACCCCCGGCTAGAACCCAAGATTGATCACCCAGATCATGTAACCACTGCAAATAGAGCGCTTGGTGGGCTCGATGAAAAGAGCCCAAGCCTAAATGCAGGTTAATATTAGGTTGTGTATTACTCATACCGAGACCTCAGCGAATCGCCTCACCCTTCGCATCAAATTGATGCAGGTGAGAAGCGTCGTAATTGATTGAGACAGAGTCACGAACTTTGATGCTTGGCTGCTCATACTGGCGAACAATCAATTTCTCGCCACTACCTTCAAGGCAGACGTGAATCAGCGTTTCGTTACCCAGGGCTTCGATCAATTCAACCTGACCGGAAATAGCACCTTGTCCCGCATCCACAATAGAGAAATGCTCTGGGCGCACACCCACATCGACCGCATCGGCAGAGATACCGCTGAAGTAACTCGCAGAGAGTAGGTTCATCTGAGGCTGACCAATAAATTGAGCAACAAACTTGTTTGCAGGTGCTTCGTATAGTTCCATCGGCGTACCGACCTGTTCAATTACACCACCTTGGAGGACAACCACTCGATCAGCCAGTGTCATTGCTTCGACCTGATCGTGTGTTACGTAGATGCTAGTCGCGTTCAAATCACGGTGTAGCTCTGCAATCTCTACACGTGTTTGACCACGAAGAGCAGCATCAAGGTTTGATAGCGGCTCATCGAACAGGAATACTTTTGGCGAACGAACAATCGCACGACCGATCGCGACACGCTGACGCTGACCACCTGAAAGTTCCTTAGGAGTGCGCTTCAAGTAGGGCGTTAGGTTCAGCGTCTCTGCAGCCTTAGCGACCTTTTGATCAATAATCGACTGTTCTTCACCTTTGATACGCAGAGCGAACGACATATTCTCTTCAACCGTCATGTGTGGGTAGAGAGCGTATGACTGGAAAACCATCGCCAAATCACGCTTAGATGGAGCCTGGTGAGTGATCTCATTGCCATCTAACACTAGATCGCCATCGTTGATCTCTTCTAGACCGGCAATCATGCGAAGCAGCGTGGATTTACCACAACCGGATGGACCTACGAATACAATGAATTCGCCTTTGTTGATGGTAAGGTTAACCCCTTTGATCGCGTGTACATCGCCGTAGTACTTATCGACGTTTTTTAATTCTAAATATGACATGTGTAAAAACTCCAAATACTTACTTCACGGCGCCGAAAGTCAGGCCTTGAACCAACTGTTTCTGTGAGAACCAACCGATCACAACGATTGGTGCAATAGCCATTAGGGACGCTGCAGAGAGCTTCGCCCAAAACAGGCCTTCAGGGCTTGAGTAACTGACCATCATGGTTGCCAACGTACCAGCATCTGCTGCCCCGAGGTTTAGCGCCCAAAATGCTTCATTCCACGCCAGTACCAGACATAAGAGGCCAGTAGAGGCTAGACCACCAATACCCAGTGGAAGCAACACATGGCGAAACTCCTGCCAAACCGAAGCACCGTCCATACGCGCAGCTTCTAAGATTTCGTGTGGAATATCTTTAAAGTAGGTGTAGAGCATCCAAACCATAATAGGCAGGTTCATCATGGTGAAGATGATGACCAAAGCCGTCTTGGTATCTAACAGACCGAGTTGTTGGAAGATGACATAGATCGGAAGCAACGCACCGACTGCAGGCATAAACTTAGTTGATAGCATCCACAACAACAGACCATTAGTGCCCTTGGTAGGCGAAAACGCCATACTGTAAGCAGCAGGTGCAGCAATCAGTAGACCTAAGACAGTTGAAACAACCGAAGTGACCACAGAGTTCCAGGCAAACTGGACGTAGTCAGAGCGCTCGTTAACGACATGGAAGTTCTCCAGTGTCGGCTCAAAGGCCCAAAGACTAGGAACAGCGATAGCCTGCAGCTCTGTTTTGAACGCTGTAAAGCCCATAAATATAAGTGGAAAGAAGAGCAGCAACGCAATACCCCAAGCTGCTGCCGTTCTAGCAATAAGGGCTGGAGTCCATTTAGATTTTTTAGTACTCATCTTACTTCTCCAGATTTTTGCCGATGATACGGATCAAAAAGATCGCAACGATATTCGCTAGGATGATGGCAAAGACCGCGCCAGCTGATGCAACACCAATATCGAATGCCTGCAAAGCCTCATTGAAAATCAAGTAAGCAAGGTTGGTACTCTGTGTACCTGGACCACCGTTCGTGGTTGTGAAGATCTCTGCAAAGACAGACAGTAAGAAGATCACTTCAATCATGATGACAACAGAGATCGGACGAGCTAAGTGAGGTAGATACATGTAACGGAATTTCTGCCAGTAATTGGCACCGTCCATTTCAGCTGCTTCAAGCTGCTCGCGATCCATCGATTGCAGTGAGGTCATAAGAATCAAACAGGCAAAAGGGAGCCACTGCCAGCTGATCATTATGATGACTGAAAAAAGTGGCAGATCTTGAAGCCAGTTGATCGGGGTTAGCCCAAAAAATGTCCAAACTTGAGCCAACACACCATAAATAGGGTTCATCATCATGTGTTTCCACAAAAGTGCATTGACGGTTGGCATGACAAAGAACGGAGAAATAAGTAGCAGACGAACAATACCTCGCCCGGGGAATGTTTCATTGATGAGAAGCGCTATCGCTAATCCACCAATCACAGTAATAGCAACTGTCGAAGCAAGCAGAACCAAGGTATTGATAATGGCATCACTGAATGCAGGGTTGGTGATCATGAACTCGTAGTTCATCCACCCAGCAAAACCGGTGCTATCTGGTTGCATCAAGTTATAGAAAATCGACGAAAAATAGATCGTCAAAGCCAGTGGCACGACCATCCAGATCAACAGTGTGATCACAGCTGGACTTAGTAGTAACCGAGGCATTAAGCGACTGCTTCGAGATTGCGAAGACATAATAAATTACCGTAAATAGATCAGAAAAAGTGCCCCCAGCTAAAGATTAGCTGGGGGCTTTTTAGGGTAAAAGAATACTGAAACCCTAAATTACAGCTTGCTTAGTAGTAGCGAGCTTTACGCATTTCGCGGTCAGCGTAAGCCTGTGCTGCAGCCAACGCCTCTTCTACACTTTTCTCACCTGCAAGAGCAGCAGCGAACTGCTGACCAGCCGCTGTACCGATAGCCTGGAACTCAGGAATCGCAGCAAATTGAACACCTGTGTATGGTGTTTTCTCGAAGGTAGAGTCGTATGGATTTGCGCTGTTGATAGCATCCATCTCAGCGCTTGCGAAGTTAGCAGCTGCCTGGAATTTCTCGTTAGCGTAAGTCGATGCACGAGTACCAGTTGGAACACGGCCCCAACCGTTAGTCTCACCAACTAGGTTGATGTAGTCAGCAGATGTAGACCACTCTAGGAACTTCATTGCAGCATCTTTCTTCTCAGAAGAGGCTGGGATACCTAGAGCCCAAGCCCATAGCCAGTTTGCACCACGTTTAGTTTTCTGAACTGGAGCCTGTGCATAAGCAATTGAGTCAGCTACTTTTGACTGGGCTGGATCAGATACGAAAGATGCAGCGATTGTTGCGTCAACCCAAGAGCCACACTTACCTTCGTTCATTAGAGCAAGGATTTCGTTGAAGCTGTTAGCTGTTGAACCTGGAGGGCCGTACTTAGTCATTAGGTCGACATAGAAGTTAATAGCAGCATTCCACTCAGCAGAGTCTAGCTGTGGCTTCCAGTTCTCATCAAACCAACGCGCACCGAAAGTGTTAGCAATCGTTGTGATGAATGCAGCATTGTCACCCCAACCTGGCTTACCACGAATACAAGTACCGTACACACCATTTTCTGGGTCATGCATTGCAGCGATTGCCTGCTCCATATCTGCCCAAGTTGGGTTGTATGGAAGAGTGATACCTGCTTTATCTAGTAGGTCTTTACGGTACATAACCATAGACGACTCACCGTAGAACGGAGCAGCGTATAGGTTACCTTCGTGAGATAGACCACCGCGCATCGCTGGTAGGATATCGTCTACGTTGTACTCAGCAGAGAAATTTAGAGGCTCTAGCCACCCTTTCTCACCCCAGATAGGCGCTTCATACATACCAATAGTCATGATATCGAACTGACCACCTTTAGTTGCGATGTCAGTCGTAACACGTTGACGAAGAACACCCTCTTCAAGAGTTACCCACCTAACTTTGATACCAGTCTCTTCTTCGAACTTAGGCGTTAGCTTCTGCATCTCGATCATGTGACCGTTGTTTACAGTAGCGATTACTAGCTCAGTGCCGCCGTGTGATCCAGCGAACGCTTGAGTTGATAGCATTACGGCACCTGCAACGGCAGCCGAGAGCATTTTTACTTTCATGACGTACTCCTGTCGATTTTTTTCTTGTTTTGACACTAAATGTACTTTTATTCGCAAATTCGAATATAACCCTTAGCATCTGAGCAACACAGTAGCATTAGATTTTTTCAAACACTTATACAAAAAAACTCAATGATTGTATTTTATTGCAATTCTATTTCGCATATGCGTTAACCAGTGCAATATAGTTTATAAATACGTCAAATAATGCAAAGTTTCGACGTTGAATATAGCCAATGCATTTTTTGGAATAAAAATAGTAGGTAGTTGAAATGTATTTAGGACTCGACCTAGGAACCTCTGGGGTTAAAGCCCTGTTAATGGATGACTCACAGCAGGTTGTGGGCAGCGAAACTGCTTCGATCACTGTCTCAAGACCTCACCCGGGTTGGTCAGAACAGGACCCTGCCGACTGGATTGCGGCCTGTGAAGAAGCGATTACTAAACTGAAAAGTCATCACCCAGAAGAGCTTGCTGCAACGCGTGCTATATCATTTTCAGGCCAGATGCACGGTGCCACACTGCTGGATGCTGAGGGCGAAGTACTTCGTCCATCTATTCTTTGGAACGACACTCGCAGCTACAAAGAGGCCGCTGAATTGGATGCTATGCCAGAATTTAGACAAGTATCGGGCAACATCGTATTCCCAGGTTTTACGGCACCCAAACTCGTATGGGTAGCAAAAAATGAACCCGAAATTTTTAACAAGGTAGCCAAGGTCCTTTTACCCAAAGACTACATTGCCTATTGGTTAAGTGGCGAATACATTTCTGAGATGTCCGATGCGGCCGGAACAAGCTGGGTAGATGTTAAGAATCGCTGCTGGTCAGAAGAACTTTTATCATTGAGTGGAATGACGCTTGATCAGATGCCTCGTCTTGTTGAGGGATCTGAAGCGGCAGGAAGGTTACGTACTGAGTTAGCCAGCAGATGGGGTTTGAGCAACGACGTAATCATTGGCGGCGGTGCAGGTGACAACGCAGCTTCGGCTATCGGCATGGGCGTTATTGATGAGGGCCAAGCCTTCCTCTCATTAGGCACTTCCGGCGTCCTATTTGCAGCGACCAATGGTTTTAAACCACTTCCAGAGAGCGCTGTTCATGCCTTCTGTCATGCCATCCCAAATACTTGGCACCAGATGGGGGTCATACTCTCTGCTACCGACGCACTGAATTGGTATGCCAGGCTAACGGGCAAGTCAGCAATAGAACTTGATGCCGCACTGGAGGCCGAGCCTAAGGGGCCTGCTAGCGTCACTTTTCTGCCCTATCTTTCGGGTGAACGAACGCCCCATAACGATGCGCAGGTAAGGGGGATGTTCATCGGCTTAGATCACAGTTCTGACCAGAAGCTACTGACTCAAGCCGTTATGGAAGGGGTCGCTTTTGCTACTCGCGATAATCTTGAAGCTCTTATTGCTGCAGGCTCATGCGTCAACGAGATCATTGCGGTAGGAGGCGGCTCAGGGTCAACGTTTTGGTTACAGACGCTGGCTAATATTCTGAACAGAACTCTGCTGCTTCCATCCGATGGGGATTTTGGTGCCGCCTACGGTGCGGCACGTCTAGCAATGCTGGCTCACCGGAAAGCTAGCCCTGAATCACTACTGACTCAACCTAAGATTGAAGCTCGCATTGAGCCAGATGCAACTCTGTTGAATCAATATGAAGCAGCCTATCAACGTTACCGCTCTCTTTACCCAGCAATTAAGTCACTGAATCTATAAAGAGTATGTTAGCGTAAAGCTTGGCTTTACCAATCTAGAATTAACGAAAACTTAGAAGGGGTTAGCATGCAGTTCAGCCGTTTAGGAACCAGTGGATTAAGCGTTTCAAGAATCTGTTTGGGCACAATGACCTGGGGTAAGCAGAACACCCAAGCGGAGGCCGACGAACAGATCGAACACGCCTTATCAGTTGGTATTAACTTTTTTGATACAGCCGAAATGTACGCAGTGCCGCCAACAGCAGAGACCTACGGTAAAACAGAAGAGATCATTGGTAACTGGCTTGCTCGAAACCCATCCCGTCGCAGCGAGATGATCATTGCCACCAAAATCGCAGGTATCGGGTTACCTTGGGTAAGAAGCGGCGGCCCAATTACAGGCAAGGCAGTGATTGAGGCGGTCGATAATTCATTGAAGCGCCTGCAGACTGACTACATCGATCTCTATCAACTACACTGGCCAAACAGAACTTCACCTCACTTTGGCAAGCATACTCCGAACTTCTTCAAGTTTAGCGACATTAAAGCGGCTGAACATGAAGCTCAAATGTTGGATATCCTTAAAGGTTTAGCGCAATGCATAAGTGACGGAAAAATCCGTCATTTCGGCCTCTCAGATGATACTACCTGGGGCATCAACACCTATCTAAAACTGAGCCGACAGCATGACCTACCCAAACCGGTCTCGATTCAGAATGAGTTTAGTCTGTTGCATGCGAAAGATTGGCCCTACTTGATCGAGAACTGCGTTCACGAAGAGATCGCCTATCTTCCTTGGTCACCGTTGGCATCAGGATTACTCTCTGGCAAATACGCTGATGGAGCAATGCCGAAAGGAAGCCGCTGGAGCATCTCAAACCCCGCTGCCCTGCATCGGAATACACCCCAGGCTCATGAAGCTGTTGCAGAGTACGTCAAGTTAGCCAAACAGTTTGGTTACACCCCGTCACAGCTTGCACTCGCATGGTGTGATCAGGTTGATGGCGTAACCTCTACCATTATTGGGGCGACCTCAATGGATCAACTAAAAGAGGACATCGCCGCTTTTGATATGCTACTGTCTGAAGAGCTACAAACTGAGTTAGCGGCTGTCTTTAAGCGCTACCCTCAACCCTTTTAAGAGGCGGCTATCCTGATAGCCGATGCAAAATAAGAGATTGATATGAGCGAACAATTAAAAGGCAAAATTGCCGCGGTTACAGGCTCTGCGTCAGGCATTGGTTTCGCCAGTGCCAAAGCGATGCTGGATGAAGGTGCCACAGTTATCTTTATCGATCGAAACGAGTCTGCGCTGTCTGATATCTGCAGTCGTCTTGGGGATAAGGCTCTACCACTGGTCATTGACCTGCTCGATCCGGAACAGTGCAAAGAGATGGTGCCACGCATTCTGGAGATGACTGGGCATCTGGATATCTTTCACGCCAACGCTGGGCTCTATGTCGGCGGAGATCTCATGGAGTCTGACGCTGACCAGATTGATCGAATGCTGAATTTAAATATCAATGTGGTGATGAAAAACGTACAAGCTGTGTTAGCGCATATGATTGAGCGAGAGACCGGTGACATTTTGGTGACCAGCTCGCTAGCAGCCCACTACCCGACGCCATGGGAACCTATTTATGCCTCATCAAAATGGGCGATCGACTGTTTTGTTCAGACGACTCGACGTCAGATGTTTAAGCACGGCATTCGTATTGGATCGGTATCACCTGGGCCTGTGGCAACGGGATTACTCTCGGACTGGCCGGAAGATAAATTAAAAGAGGCTCGTGCCGATGGCAGCCTAATCGAGCCAGAAGAGATCGCAGAGGCGTTGCTGTTTATGTTGACTAGGCCACGTCATATGACTGTGCGTGACATGGTCATCATTCCAACGAATTTTGATCTCTGATGGGCGAGTAATTTTCGCTTCGCACCGAGTGCTAGCTCCTAAGGCAGGTTTCATACCTTGGAGCTAGCGTTAAAACTACTTCAGCTTTCAGAAATTCGCTTAACCGCTCTTCGCATCGACAGACGATAAAGAAGCGGAATCACAAACAGCGTTAGCACAGACGAGAAGCCCAAGCCCCATACGATCGAGGTGGCGACTGGGCCCCAGATCAGTGACTTACCACCCAGACCCGCTGCAAGCGAAAATAGACCCGCCATGGTGGTCAGGGTAGTAATCAATACCGGAATGACCCGTCGACGCGAAGCATAAAGCGTCGCATGCATCAGGCTCATGCCATTGCCAATTCGGTCATTGGCGGCCGATATCAGTACGATCGCGGCATTCACGGCAATACCGGCTAAGGCCACGACACCGTACATAGTGAAGAGACTGAGCGGGTTTTGCGTCACGATCAAGCCCAATACAACACCGGTAAACGCCAGTGGCACTGTCGCCAAGATCATTAATGGCTGCCAGTAACTGCGGAACTGCGTGCCCAATATTAGGTACATCAAGCCGACGCCGACCAAGAAGAGAATCGCAATCGAATCCATACTCTCTTGGATATCATCCAACTCACCCGAGAAGTCGAGATCGATGGCAGGATATTGCGCTTCGTACTCCTTCCAGCGCTCTAGCAAGAAGGCGTTGGCTTGTACGGTATCCATACCGCCAGAGCGAAGGTCAGCCTCTAAGGTGATTGCACGACGGAAGTTGTAGTGACGAATGTTACCCAACGACTGTTTACGCTCCTCTATTACCAACTCCGACAGAGGAATAGCACCGCCCGCGGGAACAGGAATACGGTAGCTAAGCAGACGCTCAAGAGAGGGTAGCGACTCAGGATTAGCACGAACACGAACATCCAGGCGTTCACCGGCATCTCGCATACTCGCGACAACTTCACCGTCGACCAATAGGCGCAGGGTGCGACGAACATCCGCAGGGTTCAAACCTGTACGATTGATCGCATCACTGTCTAACTCCAGACTCAACTCATAACGACCACGAGCCGCATCGTCTTCAACATCCACGAAATCTTCGTGACTGTTCAGAATTTCAATCAGAATGTTGGTAGCGTCGCGAATCTCTTGGTAATCATCACCACGTACCTTGACCGAGATCGGTTTAGAGGCAGGCGGACCACCCGATAGGCGCAAGAATGAGATGCGAATCGGACCGGCAATGTCACCCAAATCTTCACGCACCGCATCGGTCATCTCTTCAACTGTGCGCAGTTCAGGTGTTTTAGGGTTTAGACCGACAAGAATCTGGCCGTACTGCTCGCCAATACGCGGCTCTGTCTCGGTAAACATCTGACCGGCATAGCTTGCGATGGCGCGCACTTCCCCGTCACGCACATTTTGACGGACACGCTCTTCCACACGTGAGACCACCTCCATCGTTTTCGCGACAGGCGTCGCTGCCGGCATTTCAACGTTCACATAGAATAGGCGGACAGGATCGGCCGCAAAGAAATCCATCTTAATGTAGCCGTTGCCTAGGGCACCGACCGCGCCTATCAGTGGCAATACGGCGACAATCAGTGAGAGAACCGGACGGCGCAGCGCTTTGATCAACAGACGAACATAGGTGATCTGCACGCGGTGGGTCATGGTTTCACGCAGACGCTGAATTCGACTCGGTTTATCAAACCCAACCTTAGCCGCCAAAATGTGGGCAGGCAGCATCCAAAAGGCTTCAATCAGACTGATCGCTAGGGCGATCGACACCACCATAGGAATAACCTTCATGAACTTGCCCAAAATACCGGGCAGTAGCATCAGCGGTAAAAAAGCAGCGATGGTCGTCAGTACCGCCGCCGTGACGGGGCCCGCTACCTCTTTCAACGAACCCTGAACGGCGGCTATCCCCGAAAATCCGCGCTGTAGCCGATAATAGATCGACTCAACCACAACGACGGCGTCATCAACCAACATACCCAATACAATCACCACACCCAACAGCACGGTGACGTTCAACGTTTCGCCCAGTCCCGCCAGTACCCAGAAGGTGGCTGCCAAAATAAAGGGGATGCCGATCGCTGTGAGCAGTGCGATGCGTGTACCTAAGAAGAGCCAAGCCACAACCAACACCAGGATCAGACCGATCAGGGCATTGTTCTCCATGATTTGAATCGACTTGCGCGTCGCAATGGTCTGATCATCGATCAAGACCATCTCGACACCGGTCTCAACCGATAGAGCATTTCGCTCATCCATGTAGGTCTGAACACGCTCAACCAATTCCAGGGTGTTGGCACCCTCTTTCTTCATTACCGCCAACAGCACAGCCGGTTTATCATCGACACGTACTAAGAAACTAGAATCTTCACGAGCGCGCTCGACACTGGCGACACGTGACAATGGCACCTCACCCGAGGCACCCAATACCGGTCGATTGGCCAGATAGCTTGGGTCAGCGGCCGTACCGACAACACGCACCAACCAGTTACGATCGCCTTGTACCAAGTTACCAGCCGCCTCATCTTGGAAGAAGGCAGTAACGGTGTTGGCAACCTGTTGTGGGGTAATGCCTAGGGCTTCCAGTTCAGAGACATCCAGATTGACCTGCAGTTCTGGGTCAGGCAGTGCCACAGGGTCGATGCGAGAAACGCCTTTAAGCTGGGACAGATCTTTGTCGATACGAGTCGCTTGCAGACGCAGGTTCTCGTCATCCGCCAAGCTGGTCACCGCCACCGTCGCGGCAGGGAAGGCATTGGAGCTGGTGATCTCCAGAATCAGTGAATCTAACGCAGCATCCGGCAGTTCAGATTCAGTGTTTTGTATTTCACGACGCAGATCGGCTAAGCGTTTATCGAAGGTACGATCATCGATGTCCTCAAAGCGCACTAGGATACTAGAGATCCCTTCACGTGAATTACTCGAGACAAACTTTACATCGGCCAGTGAACGTAACGCATCTTCAAGCGGATCCGTCACCTTACTCTCAACATCAAGCGCTGTAGCACCCGGCAGCGGTGTGGTGACGATGATCCAGTTGAAGTTGATGGTTGGATCTTGTTGGCGGGGTAGTCCTTGATAACTCAACAGACCGACCGCCAGTACTAGCAAGAAGGTCAGGTTAGCTAGCACATGGTTAGTAATGAAGCGTTGCCACATATCAGCGCACCTCTACCGCTTCGCCCTCGACTGCGAGCAATCGACCCTCGGTAATGACCTGTGACCCCTTGGGAAGATCAACCGCCGCAGGCTGACCCTCTATGGCACCGTCGACGACGACAAATTGTGCGACACCCTGCTCTTCAAGCAACAGACCAAGCTTCCATTCGCCATCGACTTTACGACGAACCAACAGTTCAGAGGAGACGTGCGGTTGATTGGCGGTCCAGGTTAAACGACCCGTTGCACCAATCTCGGGCGTCGCTTCAGTAAAAATAAAACGGTAGGTCTGCGTGCGTTCGCGACGATCAATAATGGGCAATTTAGCTCTTAACTCAACCGCGAAAGATTGGCCGTTGCTTTCAAACCACACCTTGCTCTCAGCAACCCCTTTTCCAGGGGCGACTTTGGCTTCTAGTTCTGCCCCATCCGTTTGAACCAACTGAAGCAGAGGCATACCGGGAGCGGCTAAGGCACCTAGCTGAGCCATTCGTGCTGCAATGACTCCATCGAATGGAGCAACCAGCGAACAATTTTCAGTCGCAATACCAGCCAGTTCAATCTGACGGTTTTGCACATCGATGCGGGCATCCAATGAGGTAAGCGCCGTTTCACGCTGTTGCAGAGCATCGTCACCTAGATTGCCTCGTTTGTTCAAGGTCTTGGCACGTTCGTATTGATCACTCAAAAGTGGGCGTTGTGAGCGCAACTCACTCAAAACCGCTTTTTGCGTCGCCAACTGACTCTCGTAGGTACGGCAATCTAAATTCACCAGAGCGTCGCCCTGCTTCACTCGATCACCCACCTCAACATTGATCTTCACAATACGTGCAGAGAGCTCTGCACTCAGCGCAGCATCATTGGCACTGATCACTTCTGCAGGTGCTGAGAATGTTGGGTAATAGACTAAGTCAGCAAAAGACTGAGTCGACACCACAGGTGCTGCCTGAACACTATTAGCTATGCCAAACACTAGAACAAAAAGAAGGGAGCGCATCATTAACCTCGATTGTGACGGATGGTCTAAAGATCTAGACCGATATCTACGCAGTCTAGCAAGGAATGGTGCATTGCAAAATGAAAGAGTGAGAGGGTGGCCGACTGCACCCTCTCTTCAGGGATCAGAACTATTTAAGATCAGCGGTTAAAGTAACCTGAGTTTCTGGGTCCACTTCATAAACATGGTGCTGATAGTTGGGGTGGTCCACACCGACAGCAAGAGCCGCACCCGCTTTGAGTGTCGCGATCATCTCATCGGTCAATTCAAAACGCATGAAGTGGACGGCACTGGTCTTCTCTTCAGTACTGCGCTCTAGATCTTCATCGGCTATTGCAAACACCTTTTCATGGCCGAATACCTGAACATAGGTTTTGTGTTCAAGCCCGACCAACTTACCCAGTGCCACTTTGCGCTCATCTGGATCGGCAAATTCAATGAGCTGTGTACACTTCAGGTTGGTCCCATCTGGAATCAGTGGGTTGTAGGCATCCAACTCATCTTGAATACCCTCTTCATCGAAGGTTTTCTCGATGCGAAGCATCTCTTGGATCTGGTAGCGGATGGTCAACTCGTCTTCAAACTGAAGCGTGACGTTGGGACCAATAAAGACCGTTCTTCGACGGCGGTGCTCCAGTGCCTTTTTACGAAATTCAGGACGTTCTTTGTGGTAGGTTTCCAGCGACATTAACGAGTCGCGTACTAATTGGGTCATACTCTACTCCTTAAATGCCATAAGCCTTGCGCAATAGTGATATTGGGTGTGACTTTTCTGGCTGCTTATCGTGATTTTTATCGATACCTTGTGCGATGTGAGCTCCTCCCAATGGGCAGTCACTCGAAATGTAATCCGGATCAAAATCAGCCATCTGACGGAATACCGGCTTACCTATCTTCATCGCTTTTTCATGAAACTCTTTCTTAACACCGTAAGTACCCGCGTGACCACTGCATCGCTCTACTGTTTTTAGTTCGGTATCAGGAATCTGCTTCAGCATCTCTTCGGTTTTCTTACCGACGTTTTGCACGCGACCGTGACAGGGAACATGGTAAGAGACTTTACCTAATCCCTGTTCAAACTCCGCTTTCAATAGACCATCTTTTTGACGTGCGATCAGGTATTCAAACGGATCCCAAAATGCTTCCTGGACCAGCTTAACCTCTTCGTCATCTGGGTACATTAATGGCAGCTCTTGTTTAAACATCAAGGTACAACTGGGCACGGCGGACGTCAGCGCATAACCCTCTTTGGCTAACTTAGCCAGTTGCGGGATATTGATACGTTTTAGCGAGTCCACCCCTTCAAGATCGCCCTGCTCTAGCTTCGGCATGCCACAGCAGACCTCTTTCTGAGCAAAGGTCCAGGGAATGTAGTTGTGCTCTAGTACGGCAATAAAATCTTCACCAATACCCGGCTCGTTGTAATTGATGTAGCAGGTAGCAAACAGTGCCACTTTTCCGGGTGTGCGTTCACCCGCTACAACGTCAAAAGTCTCATTCGGCTTGGCTTTGCTGCGTAACTTCTTGCTTGCAAATGGCGGTAACCATGCCTCTTCGTCAACGCCTAAGGTCGCAGAGAGTGCTTTGCGTGTCGGCTTCCAATGGTTAACCGTATTAATCGTCTCACTGACAATGGGGATACCGGCTAGCTTACCGGTGGTGTCAGTGCTGGATAAAATCTTGTCGCGCATGGGGAGACCCTTCTCTTTGGTCTCAACCGCTTTAGCGCGCAGCATAAGATGCGGAAAATCTAAATCAAACGGGTGTGGAGGTACGTAAGGGCACTTCGCCATGTAACACATGTCACAGAGGTAGCACTGATCAACAACCTTCTTGTAGTCCTCTTTAGCAACACCATCGACTTCCATAGTTTCGCTTTCATCAATCAGATCAAACAGCGTTGGGAAGGCGTCACATAAACTCAGGCAACGACGGCAACCGTGACAGATATCAAAGACGCGCTCCATCTCTTGGTGAAGGTCATCTTTGTCGTAAAAAGTTGGATTTTTCCAATCCAGAGGATGGCGTGTTGGGGCTTCTAGATTGCCCTCTTTTTTTGTACTCATAACACTCTCCAGGCAAAGATCGATAGGTCGAACAGGTTGCCCGACCTATCGTGGGCTGATTACGCTTCCGCTTTGTAAGCTTCCAGTGTTTTCTGGAACTTGTTAGCGTGACTACGTTCTGCTTTTGCAAGCGTCTCGAACCAATCAGCAATCTCGTCAAAGCCCTCTTCACGAGCTGCTTTCGCCATGCCTGGGTACATGTCAGTGTACTCGTGAGTTTCACCTGCAATCGCAGATTCCAGTGCTTCCGCCACATTACCTGCAGCTAGACCAGTTTCAGGGTCACCTGAACCACCATCGATTAGGTATTCCATGTGGCCGTGCGCGTGACCAGTTTCACCTTCAGCCGTATTACGGAATACGTTGGCTACTTCTGGAGCACCCTCGATGTCTGCCATGTTGGCAAAATATAGGTAACGACGGTTTGCTTTTGATTCGCCAGCGAATGCTGCCTTTAGATTCTCTTCTGTTTTAGTACCTTTGAGATCCATGATGTTCTCTCCTATTTTTGTTAGCTAACTAAACAGAGCTTGGACAAGAAAATTTCTTGTCTCACTTAAAAATACGCCAGGATCTCAAAATTGGCTTAATTTTAATTTTCTATGGTGCTGATAGATCTTTCCTATTCACCTTTCAACCCTAAAGCTGGCAACATAAAGCGGTCTCTTTAAGAAACGAAAAAGAGAGCTAAAAAGCTCTCTTTAATTAGTAATTCACCAGGCCGCTAAACCAATGCCTGATTTACATGTTCGGGTAGTTAGGGCCACCGCCACCCTCTGGTGCCACCCAACGAATATTCTGCGTGGGGTCTTTGATGTCACAGGTCTTACAGTGCAGGCAGTTGGCTGCGTTAATCTGAAGGCGTGGTTCGGCTTCATCTTCAAGCACTTCATATACACCGGCTGGGCAGTAACGCTGTGCTGGCTCGGCATACAGAGCAAAGTTAACGGTGATAGGAACACTGCTATCCTTCAGCTGTAGGTGACAAGGCTGATCCTCCTCATGCACGGTGTTCGAAATAAACACTGACGAAAGCTTATCGAATGATAGCTTTCCGTCTGGTTTAGGGTAATCGATCTTCGTACACTCGCTTGCTGGACGCAGCATCTCATGGTCGACGTGAGTATCGTGCAGTGTCACTGGGATACGACCACCAAAGATGTTCTGATCCAGCGTATTGAAAGCGCCACCAAGAATTGGACCAAACTTATGTAGAGCTGGGCCAAAGTTACGTGAGCTGTACAACTCTTGGTACAACCAAGAGTTTTTGTAGAGATCATTAAATGTGGTTGCCGTGTTTGACTCTTCAGCAATAGCAGAGACTACCGCTTCGGCCGCCAACATGCCCGACTTCATTGCCGTGTGAACACCTTTGATGCGCGAGAAGTTCAAGGTACCGGCATCACAACCGATCAATAGACCACCAGGGAAGGTCATCTCTGGAAGACAGTTGTAACCACCCTTAGCAATGGCACGTGCACCGTAAGAGACACGAGTACCGCCCTCTAAGTACTGCGCGATTTTCGGGTGGTGCTTCATACGTTGGAATTCATCAAAAGGACTGACCCAAGGGTTTGAGTAGTTCAAATCGACGATTAGGCCCACAACGACCTGATTATTCTCAGCGTGGTAAAGGAAGAAGCCACCGCTTGTACCGTCACTCAATGGCCAACCAGAGCCATGAATAACCAAGCCCTCTTTATGTTGCGCAGGATCGATATCCCAGAGCTCTTTAATGCCAAGACCGTAGTGCTGAGGATCTTTGCCCTCATCCAAGTTGAACTGACTGATCAGCTCTTTACCTAGATGACCGCGACAACCTTCGGCAAAGAGTGTGAACTTAGCCTGCAGCGCCATGCTTGGCACGTAGCTATCTTTCTCTTCACCATTTTCGCCAATGCCCATCGCACCGGTGAGAACACCTTTAACACTGCCGTCTTCGTTATAAAGAACTTCAGCCGCTGGGAAGCCAGGGAACACCTCTACACCCAAGGCTTCAGCCTGTTCTGACAACCAACGTGAAAGGTTGCCCACAGAGGCGATGTAACAACCGTGGTTGTGCATCGTTTTAGGTGCCGCAAAGTTAGGCACAGTAATCGATTTTGTCTCGTTTTTTAGAAGGACGATCTCGTCTGTTTTCGCTTCAGTGACCAGGGGTGCACCCTGCTCTTTCCAATCAGGGAAGAGTTCAGTTAACGCTTTAGGATCGACCACCGCACCTGACAGGATATGACCACCCACCTCAGCCGCTTTCTCAACAACACAGACCATCAGATCAGCATTGAGTTGTTTGATCTTACAAGCAGCTGCAAGTCCCGCAGGGCCTGCACCTACAATCAGGACATCAAAGTCCATTACTTCATAATCCATTGATCTCTCCTAAAACGACTCAATCACTGAAATGTAAATTAAAACTGTTCGTCACTCAGCACAAATGCGGCATCAAGGCCCGTCATAATTGTCTGTGCATGAGCCTCTGCTCGTGGCAAGTAGTGCTCTGCATAAAAACGCACGGTGGCAACTTTAGCGGCCAAGAACTCATCCGAGTAAGCAGAACCGGTTCCGGTTAAGGCTTTAGCACGAATGGCCTCTTTTGCCATTAGGTAGGCACCGGTGAGGTAGCCCATCTGCATTAAGAAATCGAACGCTACCGCGCCCATTAAACTGCGATCGGCAGCAGCACGATCAAGAATAAACTCACGAATCTCTCGTGCGCGGGCCACGGATGCCACAAAACGATTGGCCATTTTATCAAGTCCGCACGCTCGAAGATCGGCTTCAATAGCCGCCATCTCATCAAGCAGATCCGCTAAGGCTGCACCATTATCGCTCAAGGTTTTACGACCAATCAGATCCAGTGCCTGAATACCGTTGGTACCTTCGTAAATGGCTAAGATACGCGCGTCACGGTAGTGCTGAGCCGCGCCAGCCTCTTCGATAAAGCCCATGCCACCATGAACCTGAATATTAAGAGAGGTCAGTTCATTGGCCATCTCGGTCATCCAGCCCTTCACGATCGGCGTCAGCAGTTCAACACGTGCTTTAGCTGCGGATTGATCACCCTCGATGTGCGAACGATCAATCTCAGCCGCTGCAACCAGGGCTAATGCGCGCATCGATTCACAGCCCGAGCGCATCGCCATCAACATTCGGCGCACATCGGGATGTTCAATAATAGGTATTTTCGAACCATCCTTACGACTGCCCTGAGTGCGCTCTTTCGCGTAGGCAACCGCTTGCTGATAAGCACGTTCAGAGATCGACAACCCCTGCAGACCCACCGACTGACGTGCATGGTTCATCATGGTAAACATGTAGGCCAAGCCTTTATTCTCTTCACCGACCAGGTAGCCTACTGCACCGCCATTATCGCCAAAACTCATCGTACAGGTTGGCGAACCATGAATACCCAATTTGTGCTCTAGGGAGATGCATTTTGCATCGTTTAACTCTGCAGGCTCTCCGTTCTCATCCAGCAAGAACTTAGGCACGATAAATAGCGAAATCCCTTTTACACCGGCCGGTGCATCTGGAAGTCGCGCCAACACTAAGTGCACAATGTTCGGGGTCATCTGATGATCGCCCCAAGTGATGTAGATCTTCTGACCCGAAATCAGGTAGTGATCGCCATTGGGAACCGCTTTGGTTGAAACGGCTGCCAAATCTGAACCCGCATTGGGTTCAGTCAGGTTCATGGTACCAGTCCACTCGCCGCTGACTAAGCGCGATAGGTACTGATCTTTTAACTCATCACTGCCGTGAGCGATCAGCGCTTCAATCGAACCCTGAGTCAACATCGGGCAGAGTGCAAACGCCATATTGGCCGAGTGCCAAAGCTCGTTCACGGCGGTACCCACTACATTCGGAAGGGCCTGCCCACCAAAGGCTTCAGGCGCGGTTAGGGTTGCCCAACCGTTCTCCATGTACTGCTGGTAGGCATCCGAGAAACCCGAGGTCTCTATAACCTGATCACCGTCAAGACGAGCGCCATTTTGGTCACCCACTGCATTGAGTGGTGCCAGTACTTCAGATGCGAGCTTACCCGCCTCTTCAACGACGACATTGGCCAGTTCAAGATTAACTTCATCCAGGCCCATCGCCTGGCAAAGTTGATCGAATTCAACCAATTGATCCAATACAAAAGCGGTGTCTTGAGCCGGTGCGTTATAGATACTCATTATTGTTAGTCTCCGGAATGAATAAAACGGGGCAGGCTAACTGCCCCAAGGTGTGCTGGTTATACCTTAGAGACAAGCTCTGGAAGGATATCGTGAAGATCGCCCACTAGACCGTAGTCTGCGATGTTGAAGATTGGTGCCTCTTCATCTTTGTTGATTGCAACAATCGTTGCTGAATCTTTCATACCCGCAAGGTGCTGAATCGCACCCGAGATGCCAACAGCGATGTAGAGTTTAGGTGCTACCATTTTACCGGTTTGACCTACCTGCATATCGTTAGGAACAAAGCCGCTATCGACTGCTGCACGTGATGCACCCACGGCAGCACCTAGCTTATCTGCAAGCTCAAACACCTTAGCGAAGTCCTCTTTAGAGCCCACGCCACGGCCACCTGAAACGACAATGTCAGCTGACTCTAGCTCTGGACGATCTGATTCACTGACCTCTGCACCAACAAAACGCACTTTTGCCGCAGGAACCGTTGCTGAAGCCGCTTCAATCGCAGCCGAACCGCCTGTTTCAGCCGCAGCAAAAGCGGTGCCACGAACCGTCATCACTTTTAGTGCATCACTGCTCTTAACAGTAGCGATCGCATTACCTGCGTAGATAGGACGCTTGAAGGTTTCTGCATCGATCACTTCAATCACTTCAGATAGCTGGTTAACACCGCAAAGCGCCGCAACGCGTGGTGCCAAATCTTTACCAAAAGTGCTCGCACCTAAAATGATGTGTGTGTAATCACCCGCTAGCTGTTTAGCGATAGGTGCTACGAATTCAGCAAGCGTGTGCTCAAGCGCTGCATCTTCAAAGGTAAGGACGCGATCCACACCCGCAACTGAAGCCGCCTGAGTAACCGCTGCCGATACAGAAGAACCAACCACTAGCACATCAACAGGAGCGCCTAGTTTAGTTGCAGCTGTCACTGCAGAAAGAGTTGCACCTTTAAGTGACTGACCGTCGTGTTCAGCAATAATCAACGTTTTCATCATCAACTCTCCCTTAGATAACCTGTGCTTCGTTACGTAGTTTGTCGAGCAGCGCATCAACAGAATCCACTTTGATACCGCCACTACGCTCTGCTGGTGTCTCAACCGAGATCAACTGCACGCTGTTCGTGAGTTCAACGCCAAGATCTGCAAGCGTTTTAACATCTAGAGGCTTACGCTTTGCCTGCATGATTTTTGGCAGTGCCGCGAAGCGTGGCTCGTTTAGACGTAGGTCAGTCGTAATAACCGCTGGGAGATCCATCTCAACAGTGACAAGACCACCATCCACTTCACGTGTTACCTGTGCTTTACCGTCAGCGATTTTCACTTCAGATGCGAAGGTTGCCTGAGGCACATCTAGAAGTGCTGCAAGCATCTGACCAGTCTGGTTGTTGTCAGAGTCGATCGCCTGTTTACCTAGAAGAAGAATCTCAGCGTTCTCAGACTCGTTCACTTTTGCAAGGATACGCGCAACGTCTAGCGAGTTAAGCTTGCCTTCCGCTTCAACCTGGATACCACGGTCAGCACCTAGCGCCATTGCGTAACGCATCTGCTCTTGGCAAGACTTGTCGCCGATCGATACAACAACGATCTCAGAAACAACGCCCGCTTCTTTAAGACGCACAGCCTCTTCAACTGCAATCTCACAGAATGGGTTGATCGACATTTTAGTATTTGCCAAATCTACATCGCTGTTATCCGCTTTAACGCGAACCTTAACGTTGTAGTCAATAACGCGTTTTACTGCGACTAATGCTTTCATGTTAACTCCTCAAAACATGGCCACTAAGGCCACTCTACATAAACTCTATTACAGCGCGTTTGCTTGATCGCGCAGTACGAACTTCTGAATCTTACCGGTCGACGTTTTTGGTAGCGGACCGAAAACAACATTCTTAGGTACTTTGAAACGTGCTAGGTGCTCACGACAGAACTCGATCACATCCGCTTCACTTACCTCTGGCGCACCCTCTTTTAGAGTGACGAATGCACACGGTGTTTCGCCCCACTTCTCGTCATTCTTCGCTACAACTGCAGCCTCTTGAATGTGAGGGTGAGAATAAAGAACACCTTCAACTTCGATACTAGAGATGTTCTCACCACCCGAGATGATGACATCTTTCGAACGGTCTTTAATCTGCACGTAGCCATCTGCATGCCATACCGCCAAATCACCCGATGCGAACCAGCCGCCTTTGAATGACTTCTCAGTAGTTGATGGGTTCTTCAGATAGCCCTTCATGACAAGGTTACCTCGCATGAAGATCTCACCCATGGTCTCACCATCTTTAGGCACAAGTTCCATGGTCTCTGGATCCATAACCACCATGCCTTCCATCATTGGCGAACGCACACCTTGGCGAGCTTTAAGCACAGATTTTTCTGCAGGTGATTTTTCATTCCACTCATCTTTCCATGCACAAACAGCACATGGACCATAGGTCTCAGTTAGACCGTAGACATGAGTTACCTCAAAACCAATTGCTTCCATACCAGCGATAACTGGAGCTGGAGGAGCAGCACCCGCGGTCATTACTTTAACTTTGTGGTTGATGCCCGCTTTCATCTCAGCAGGAGATGAGTTCAGCATATTAAGAACGATTGGCGCACCACAGAAGTAGCCAACCTCTTCTTCTTTGATTAGTTCAAAAATCTTATCGGCACGGACATGACGCAAGCTCACACTGACGCCCGCTTGTGCGGCAATGGTCCAAGGGAAACACCAGCCGTTACAGTGGAACATTGGTAGAGTCCAAAGGTACGATGCGTGAATTTCCATACCCCAAGATAACGCATTGCTTGCAGCATTCAGGTAAGCACCACGGTGGTGGTAAACAACCCCTTTCGGATCACCTGTAGTTCCTGAAGTGTAGTTTAATGAGATCGCATTCCACTCATCAGTAACGCGCGGGAAATCGTATTCCGGATCACCACCAGCGATAAACGCTTCGTAGTCCATCTCACCGATCATCACACCGCCATCATAGCTAGCATCATCAATACCAATCACAAGCGGTTTGTTGTCTAGCATGCCTAGTGCAGCCGTAGCCAATTCACCAAACTCTTTATCGACTAGGAATACTTTTGCTTCAGCGTGCTGAAGGATAAACGCAACAGCTGCCGCATCCAGACGCGTGTTAATCGAGTTAAGAACAGCTCCAGCCATCGGCACACCGAAGTGCGATTCAAAATGCTCTGGAAGGTTAGATGCAATGATTGATACGGCCTCACCCTTTTTAACACCCGCTTTATTGAGGGCGCTCGCTAACTGCTTACAACGTGTGAGAGTCTCTAACCAAGTACGACGAACAGCGCCATTCACTGTTGCAGTTCGATCAGGGTAGATGAACGCAGAACGCTCAAGGAAGCTGATAGGTGTTAATGCTGCATAGTTTGCAGAGCATTGATCAAGGTTGGTCTCAAAGGGTGAGTTGTGCATCTGATTATCCCTCATTTATTTTATGCGAGTTTTATCACTCGTTTATTCTGTTTATCGTCACAGCTTAAACCGCTTTGAGCAGCTTAAACAGCGTTAATTCCCTAAATTTAGTAGGTATAAAAACCTTTTCCGCTTTTCTTACCTAGCTCTCCCTCAACCACTTTTTCTCGCAAAAGAGGCGCAGGTAGATATCGAGCATCTTTAAGCTCAACAAACATCAAATCCAAAATACTTAGACAGGTGTCCAAACCAATCATATCAGCGAGAGCTAGCGGCCCAATTGGGAAGCCTGCCCCAAGTGTCATGATTTGATCGACCTGTTCTGGTGTTGCAGTACCCTCTTCGACAACACGAATCGCTTCATTAATGGTCGGAAGTAAAATTCGGTTGAGCACAAATGCAGGGCGGTCTTTAACAACAACCGCTGTTTTACCTAATTTCTCAGCGAGTTCGAGCACAGTCGATCGAGTATTTTCTGAGGTGTGCTTAGTCACTATCACTTCAATCAACGCCATCAAAGGCACCGGATTCATAAAGTGCACACCCAACATACGCTCTGGATTATCTACTAAAGCTGCCAATCGACCGATTGAAATTGAGGAGGTATTACTCGCCAGAATAGCTGAAGATTTACAAACTCCATTGAGCGCTTGGAAAATCTTACGCTTGGTCATCTCATCTTCAGTAGCAGCCTCAACCACCAGGTCGCAGTTAGCTAAAGCATCCATTGAAACAGATGTAGCAATGAAAGGTAGTGGATTACACTCTACTGGAAGCTTATTGCGCTCTTTAAGCTTAGCAACACTCATTTCGGTGCGACTGAGAGCTAACTCTAACTGATCCGCGGAGATATCAACCAATACAACCTGGATACCCGCACACGCCAAAACCTGAGCAATTCCTTGCCCCATCTGTCCTGCGCCGACAACACCAACCTGCTGAATCATCACTCTAACCTTTAACTTTTTGCATGGTTTAAATTATCGGGCATAAGTGGCAAGGACTAAATGATAAGGCGAGACTATTTATTGATATTTTCGGACGTGAAATTGCGCTATATTGTGACACTAATACCTAAGTAGAAGCCAATAGATAGATTTTCGGTCAGCGCTATGCAGCATTTTGATAACAATAGCATCTCCTCTCATTTTGCGCTGGGAACACTTAAATCCGCAGCACGGATGGGAGTCGATATTGGCTCACTACTTAAAGACTCAAATCTGGACGGACGACTCCTCGGCAACCAAAAGTTTCGCTTAACGCCCGCGCAGTTCGGTTCATTAGCTCGACTCTCATGGGAGCGAGGGGACGATGAGTTCATGGCCTGTGCCGAACGTCCTGCTCGGTATGGGACGTTTAGTCTCTTCGCGAGGGAGGCGGTGCGCGCAGAAAACCTGTTAGAGGTTTATAAGCACTTATGTCGCTTCTACCGTTTAGTGAATGAATCACTCTCACTTACACTTAGTGTCGACAACTCCAAAGCGACGCTCGAGATGTCACTTTCCAAACCTGAGTTGGATCCAGACTACCTTCTTAGAGACTTCCTACTTCTACTCTGGCACCGCTTTCCGAGCTGGCTGATTGGCCGCAGGATTCACCTATTTGAAGCGCAAATGACAGGCCCTAAACCGCCACATGCAGACGAGTATCGGCTTATCTTCCCCTGCCCAGTCTCATATGAATCATCCGCTAACCGACTCATCTTTGAGGTAGAGGCGTTAAAAGCACCGATCGTTCAAAATCTGGAGACCCTTCGTGATCATCTCCGCAGCGCACCGCTGCAATGGTTCACTCGACAAGAGTATCTGCCGGTATTCACCCGTCGCGTAAGAGATATCATGGGTCACATGGAGTTTGTCGAGATAGATATGGAAAGTGTCGCCCATCAACTCAATATGACTGTTAGAACGCTACGAAGAAAACTTGATGATGAGGGTACTGGATTTCAAGATATTAAAGACGAGCTCAGACGAGACAGTGCTCTGCATCTGCTAAACCAATCCTCTCTTTCAATTCAACGGATATCGCAACAGCTTGGTTTTTCTGAAACTGCCGCATTTACGCGCTCTTTTAAAAAGTGGACTGGTCAAACTCCTAGAGCGTTTCGAACAGGGCAGTTTTAAAAAACTATTTTTGGACCACTGTTTTATCAAGTACCAAATAGATACCTACAGCCATCACAAGTAAGCCAATTATTCGCTTCAGAGTTAAGGCATATTGCTGCGCACCGAAGAGACCAAAATGGTCGATAGTACTCATTGCAATTAACTGTCCCAAAAGAGCAAACGCTATCGCATTAGATACACCAAAGCGCGGCACGATCCAGGTCACACTAATAACGTAAAAAGCGACACAGAACCCCCCTAGATAAAAATAGATGGGGAGATCCTCAGCGACGAATTTTTTAGGAAAACCTTCGGTTGCAAGTAAGTAGACCGACACCGATGTAAAAGCTAACGCCAAAGCCATCGCAGTTGCCAAGGAGGAGCTCATCAAACGTCCGCCAAGACCACCATTTAGGGTAGCCATCGTCGGAATTCCAATACCGGCAAGTAGCATTACTAGCGCATACACAAGAGGATTGTTCATAGATATGTTTCCAACAACTCAGCTTGTTCAAATAGGGGTCAGGATTCCCAGTCGACATCAGCAGTCAACATGTATCCTGCACCGTATACCGTCTTAATGATTTTAGGATCTTTAACGTTCTCTTCGACTTTTTTGCGCAATCTGGACATACGCGAATCGATACTTCGATCATAAGGAATAATCTGATCACCTAGAAGCTGATCACGCGTTAAGATCTTTTTGGGCGCTTTCAAAAACGAAACGAGCATGTTGGCCTCGGCTGTGCTTAAAATCGTCTCCTCACCCGTTTGCGAGGTGAGGGTTAACGAATCTAAATCAAAACTCCAGCCTGAAAAGCGAGCTATACGCACTGCATTAACCACATCGTCACGATGGATTCGACGCAATAGACTCTTGACCCTTGCGACCAACTCACGCGGCTCAAATGGCTTAGTAAGATAATCATCTGCACCCAGCTCTAGCCCAAGTACACGATCGGGAAGACTGCCTCTGCCCGACAGAATTAGCACCCCAACATTGAACTGATTCACCATCTCTCCGACAAGTGTCAGACCGTCCATATCTGGCAGACCTAAATCGACAACACAGAGCTCTGGCCGCTGCTGCTTTAGCCCTTTAAGAATTGCAGCTCCAGTATTAAAGGTCGCTACCTGATAACCGAACCTCTCTAGTTCTGTTTGAATCAGATCACAAATATCTGACTCATCATCGACCACGTAGATCAGATTCTTTTCCATATCTCGTTATCCTCTTGCCACCGTCCGATTAAGGGCAGTCACAATCTGTTCTCGTGTAAATGGCTTAAGTAAAATTTCGTAGCAGGCAGCTGTTGAATGTTCGACTGCATACTCAGCATTACCCGTCATCAACAAAATACGTTCAACACCTCTATTACCACATAGATGATTAGCTAGCTCAATGCCATTGAAACGCCCGGGAAGGTCAATGTCACTGATTAGTGTGCGTATATCTGGAATAGCATCTACAAGTAACAGCGCTTCATCAGTGTCTGAAGCCTCCACCACGCTTAAGCCTATTGATGTCAATTGATCACGTACTACCTGGCGCACATCAAGATCATCCTCCACCAACAACAAAAGTCCATCCATCAGAGTTGGAGCTAATTTTTCGGCATCGGCAGAGAGTTGATGTACCGCCGAGTCCTTTTGCTTCGCTTTAGGCAAAAGAATAGAAATCGTGGAACCAATATCTGAATTATTCAGGATTCTAATGTAACCATTTGACTGCTTTGCAAAGCCATAGACCATACTTAGACCAAGTCCTGACCCACGCCCTTTTTTGGTAGTGAAAAATGGTTCAAATGCTCTCTGAATCGCGTCACGACTAAATCCAGTACCGGAATCTTTTACTTCAATTAGAACATATTCCCCTGGAACAACGGCCTCATCAAAACCTCTGGGGGAAGCGCTGGCACTATTAACCACGCGAATCTCAATTTGGCCACCGTCGGGCATACTATCGCGCGCATTTAGTGCTAGGTTAATCAGTGCGTTTTCAAACTGAGCCAAATCCACTTCAATTAAAGCGTCAGATTTGCCAGTAACATTGAAATTTATCGATGCTGGTAGAGAGCTTTTTATAAGCTCTGACACTCCATTAATTGCAGATGCGGCCCCCACAAGAACAAGTTCTTGAGACTGTGCGCGAGCAAAGGTCATCAAGCGACGAATAATGTCTGCGCCACGATAGGCCGCTCTCAGTGCAGGCGATAAATTACCCTCAATACTCTGCGACTCATTATGATCTTTAGCTGCTAAAAGGTTCCCGATAATGACTGTCAGCAAGTTATTGAAGTCATGGGTCAACCCCCCCGCCAACTGGCCAGCCGCTGTCATACGCGAGGCTTCAAGCATTCGTCGCTCTGAGTTTTTCTCGTCTGTAATATCCAGAGAAAGATTGAAAATACCAACGACGTTTCCAGCAGTATCGAACTCAGGAATGAATCGACGACGTGTTATCAACTCACCTTTTGGCCCCTCTGATACATACTCAAAAACAACATCCTCACCAGAGAGGCATCGATTAATGTGAGAGGCAATTTCGACCTGCATGGAACCAGGGATAACATCGCTTAATTTGCGCCCAATGATGCCCTCTTTGTTCAAACCATAAAACGCTGCATATTCTCGGTTAACAAAAAGGAAACGTAGATCGCTAGTTAAGTAAGCAACCTGAGCAGGGAGCGCGTCCAGAATAAGTGTTTGCCGCTCCTCTAATTGTTCGACCATGTTGGATTTGCGCACAACCTCTTGGCCAAGAGCATCCACACTATGCCCGATACGTGCGACCATACTGTCAAAAGTAGAGGCAAGAATACCGAGTTCATCATCACTCTGAATACCTGATCGAACTCTAAAATCACCATCTTTGACACGCTGGGCAGCGGATGCGAGGCGACGAAGGGGCGAAAGAATTCGGTCAATAGCAAAAGAGCCAACAATGACGGCTATAAGAATACTGATAAGCGCGATCATGAGTATTCGCTGACTTAGAGTGAAAGCGCTACTTTGCAATTCATCCACATAAACAGAAGAACAGATATACCAGTCGAGGCCTTCTAATTTGCGAACAAGCGAGATCTTTTCATGCACATAATTACCCGGGTCAGCCGGCGAGTCCCAGGCATATAAAAGCTCTTCTCCAGTGTCCGCAACTGACTTCAGGTCGAATATAATCGACCGCCCCGTGGTGGGGTTTTTTAGGTTAGTGGCATTCGTCTTATCGATATTTGAGTTAGGGTGCGCAACCAAATAACCCGACGAATCAAAAATAAACATGTAGCCGGTTCTGGCAATTTTGATCTCCATGAGAGCCGCACGTAGCTCATTGACCAGCTGCTCACGTCGCTCAACGACTTGCCGCTCAATATCAACCATAAAAACACCGGTACCAATGCTGACACCAAGATCTGGAAAAAAACGGATGAAGGATAGTTTTTCGGATGAGGTATCACTTCCTACTGACTGCCAGGGATAGCTAATAAATGCTTCCCCTTTCTCGGTTACTTCACGGTGTATTTTCGCGAGTATAGCGAGCTGCCCATCAGAACTATCGGAAATTGGCTTACCAATTAACTCTGGGTTTGGGTGTGATAGGAGCACACCATTGCGATCGGCTATCCAGATATAACCCTCTTCGTCATATCGAAGCTGTTCGAACAGTTTAATAATCGCTCTTGGATCGCCTCCTGCTACAACAGAGCGACTTAACTGGGCACCCACCAGATCAACGATGGTACGCAAAGAGGCCTTACGTGATTCAAGTGCCTGTAGCCTATAAGTATCGACACTCGAGAACATCTTGTCCGCCAGCTGATAGACATTATCCAGCGCCAAACGAGCAGAGTTACGCTCAATCTTGTACACCTCCGCACGAATAAGAGGCACAGAGTAGCTGTAGATACCAATAAAGGTCATTCCAAGCATCGCTAAGATGAGCAGTATGGAGCGATTTCGAATCTTATTCTTTTTCATGAAATCAAATATTCATCACCAAAAAAGCTAGGGAACCTGCGAACAATTCCATGGTTCCCTAGTCTATTCGTTATGGGAGCTAATTTCTGCATCAGTCACATTTCGGTGGAATTTAGTCAGAACTGCGCAAACCTTAAGATATTTAATAGAGACTCACTAAATCCCATTAAACCTTGTCCCAGCAACAAATTTTAAAGATAGAGCAAACACCGATGAAAACAACAAAAATACTGGCGCCAACGGAAAGTGCTTACCAATACCCCCTTCTAATCAAGAGTCTACTTCTTTCAGGCGTCAGATATGAGCCTAACCAGGAGATCGTTTACGGCGATAAGGTTAGATACAACTACGTTGAACTTAATAAACGTATTGCTCGCCTCGCGAACCTGCTTACGAAAGCTGGCATAGGTGCGGGCGATACTGTTGCTGTAATGGACTGGGATAGCCACCGCTACTTAGAAGCGTACTTTGCTGTACCAATGATTGGTGCAATCTTGCACCATGTAAATATTCGTTTAAGCCCGGATCAAATTGCTTACACGATGAACCATGCAGAAGATGACATGGTCTTAGTACATGATGATTTTGTAGAACTCTTTGAAGATATTGCCTCCCAGGTACCCTCTGTGAAAACGGTGGTTCAATTGACAGATAAAGAGAGTGCAAAATCTACAAAGCTTGCGACACTTGGTGAATATGAAGCGTTACTTGCAGAATCCTCTGAACAGTATGATTTCCCTGATTTCGATGAAAATTCTGTAGCGACAACCTTCTACACAACCGGCACAACTGGAAACCCTAAAGGGGTCTTTTTCTCACACCGACAACTGGTACTTCACACACTTAATGCTGCTGTCACTATGGGGGCATACGACGCACTTCCACTGCTTCGCTCTGATGACGTCTACATGCCAATGACGCCTATGTTCCACGTTCACGCATGGGGCATCCCATATGTAGCAACCATGAAAGGTATTAAGCAGGTATATCCGGGTCGTTATGAGCCAAACAAACTGGTCCGCCTATATCGCGAAGAGGGTGTAACTTTCTCGCACGGTGTTCCGGCTGTGCTCCAGATGATCCTTGAGTCTGAAGAGGCCAAAACAACCGATCTATCGCGTTGGAAATTAATGACCGGAGGAAGTGCACCGACACTCGGCCTTGCAAATGCTATGGCTGCTAAAGGAATTAAATTCCATACCGGATACGGCATGTCCGAAACCTGTCCTCTACTGACCATAACCTACCTGCACACCGATACACGTGAGTTGTCTATCGAAAACCAGATGAGCACACGAATCAAAACAGGCGTTCCAATGGGTCTCGTTGACCTGCGAATCGTAGACCCTAATGGCAACGATGTTCCGCACGATGGAGAAGCGATGGGCGAAGTGGTGGTGCGTGCACCATGGTTAACACAGGGGTATGTAAAAGAGCCTGAACGAAGCGAAGAGCTGTGGAGCAACGGCTGGCTTCATACGGGAGATGTTGGCTCAATTGATGGCCGCGGCTTCTTACAGATCAAAGACCGTATCAAGGATGTCATCAAAACTGGTGGTGAATGGATCTCGTCACTCGAGCTAGAAAATCTCATTAGCCAACACCCAGCTGTCAACGAAGTTGCAGTAGTAGGTATTCCAGACGAAAAGTGGGATGAACGCCCGCTAGCGCTTATAGTTACTGCTTCTGATGCAACCCTTGAACCAACGGAGATCCAACAACATCTAATGCAATTTGTTGAAAGCGGCAGAATCAATAAATGGGCTATTCCTCAACAGGTTAAGATTGTTGAGTCGATTCCAAAAACCAGTGTCGGTAAAATCGATAAAAAAGTCATTCGTGCAAGCGTCTAACTACGGAAAACTAGATCGATATGAATTCAGTGCAACCAATACCTGAAGACAACTTACTGGGTATACCCACAGAGGTCGCAGAAGGCATCTACCAAATTCGGTTGCCGCTACCCTTTGCACTGGATCATATCAACGTTTACCTAGTCGAAGATTCCGATGGGTGGATCCTTGTTGATACAGGTATTAAAAGCGAAAAGTCACAAAAAATTCTAGAAAACATCCTAGAAAAACTGCCTGAATCGAGACCTTTAAAGGCTGTACTAGCCACTCATGCTCATGTAGATCATATCGGCGTTGCTGGATGGATCTGTGATAAATGGAATGTACCCCTTTGGGTAAGCAAACCCGAATACGATGGAATAAAGCAATTTTTAGCGATGAATCCCGCTGAAGATGCCGCACTCTCAAGCAATCTGAATGAGTTTTACCATCAAGGGGGTATTCCAGAGTCTGAATACGAGCTCATCATTAGAGGATTATTGGGCTTTCAAAGAGCCTTCTATCCACTACCAAGCACATACGTCGCACTTGAACCAGGCACACTCACTATTAAAAACGAGACCTGGGACATTTTTGTAAATGATGGCCACACTGTAGCCCACGTATCACTGTTCAATCGAGATAGAAATATTCTGATCGCAGGCGACCAAGTACTGGCAAGAATAAGCTCTAATGTAAGCGTTCGATTTGGTGATGCTGACGCCAATCCGTTAAAAACTTGGATCGATGGGTTACTTCAGCTTAAATCACTGCCATCTGAGACACTGGTGTTACCTTCACATGAAAAATCGATGACTAATCTTTCAGCTCGAATCGATGAGTTAGTTGAGGGTTATCTTGAAAACGCACACAAAATCACTCGTTTTTGCAAAACACCTAGTACAGCTGAAGAGCTATTAAGAGCACTGTTTCCTCGCGATCTTTCACCGTTCGAACACCACCTTGCATTCGGGGAAACGAGGTCCTATATCAACTATCAAATTGCACAACAGAAAATTGAAGTAGTTGGTGATGAGAGTGACATTCCTCTCTACATTGCTGTTTAACTTTTCGCTCTAAACGTATGCGGCGAAACTCCAGTCCAGTTCTTGAATGCACGAGAGAAAGAGGGAGCATCAGAAAAACCTAACTCAATAGAGATGTTATGGATTGAGAGCTTTTTCTGACCAAGTAATGTAATTGCCTGATCCAATCTGACACGATCTTTAATGGATTGAAAACTGCCCTTTTCATCCGCAAGTTTGCGTCTTAATGTGCGGGAAGTTATGTAGAGCTCATTCGCTAGATGCTCTATCGAGGCATTAGCAAAACCCACCCTAACCAAATAGTCATAGGTTTTCTTAGTGAAGGTCTGCTGATACGCCTGTTTTGTGAACCAGGCGTAAGGTAAGCGCCTTATATATTGATCCAAACTGCCTTCATCTTGAACGATAGGAAGTGACATTTGACTGCGTTTAAAGACCAAAGCATTTGCGGATTTATTAAAGATGACAGGGGATGGGTACATGAGTTGATATTCTGAAAAATGCATAGGTTCCGAAAATGCAAATTCAACAGAATTAAGGTTTATTGTTTTCCCGACTAACCAACTACCAAATCGATGCCAAACCATCAGATAAAATTCATCCAGCGTATAGCCTGAGTAGTGTGTATTCGCATCAGTTTTAAGTGTTAAACGCACCCACTCCTCATCCTCCTCTAGCCCCAATTTCATAGCACTACCCGTAAGCGCATAAAAATCACTTAAATAACGGAAGAAAGAGCCAAGATCAGGCAAGCAGACAGCATGCTTTGCCATCAACATAAACATGCCAAACCTAGCGTTTTTATTAGCCATCCCCATGAATTCATCATCCATAGAACGCCAAATCGACAAAATGAAACGCGAAAATTGCGTTGGCGTAACACGTGATAAACGACTGGTTAGAAGACGGGGATTTATACCCGCTTTACTAAGCATCAATTGAACATCAACACTCTGATCATCTATAGCACTTATCAATTCATGAACGAAGTGAATGGAGATAGTTTGCTGGACAGATTTCATGTTCTTTCTATTAAGTTGTAAGCGAGGAGTGATTCTATCTAAGCATGTCCGTTTTTGCTAATTATCGATCTGTTTTTGCAATTCTAACCCCTAATTTCATCCGTAAAATATTGCCCCTATAACAATTTAAAACAGGAGTTTTTCATGCAAGAAGTAGTTTTTTTAAGCGCCGCTCGCACAGCCATCGGAACCTTTGGCGGCTCTTTTAAGGATCAAGCACCAACACAACTTGGGGCACTTGTGATTAACGAAGCTATCAGACGCGCGGGGATAGAAAACTCTGATATCGAACAGGCCGTTATCGGTAATGTGACGCATAGCGAAGCTGCAGATATTTATATTTCACGTGTGGCAGCCCTGGGGGCAGGCATCCCAGAAAGGACGCCTGCCCTAACAGTAAACCGCCTCTGCGGAAGTGGTTTACAAGCAATTCTTACTGCTGCCCAGCAAATTCAATTGGGTATTTGTAAAACAGTGGTTGCGGGCGGCGCAGAATCGATGAGCCGTGTTCCTTACCACATTCCATCAGCTCGGTTTGGTCAGCGCATGGGCGATGGAAAAATGGTTGATGCGATGGTCGGAGCGCTAACCTGCCCAATCAACCAAGTTCACATGGGTGTAACAGCAGAGAATCTTGCAGAAAAATACAACATTTCACGTGAAGAGCAGGATCAACTGGCAGTCACCAGCCATAATCGAGCTCAGATGGCGATAGAAAATGGCTTCTTCAAAGAGCAGATCGTACCGGTAACATTGAAAACACGTAAAGGTGAACAACTTGTCGATACCGATGAGCATGTTCGTCACAACTGCGCATTAACTGACATGAGCAATCTAAAACCTGTATTTAAACGTGAGGGTACGGTAACTGCAGGTAATGCATCGGGGCTGAATGATGCGGCAGCTGCTGTAGTCATGATGTCTGCTGAAGAGGCTCAACGTCGCAACCTAAAGCCCATGGCCAGGTTGGTCGATTACAGCGTCGCAGGTGTAGACCCAGCCTACATGGGAATTGGTCCAGTGCCTGCGATTCAACAGATCCTTGCGCGTCAAAACCTTTCTGTAGATGACATCGATCTATATGAAGTCAATGAAGCCTTTGCAGCACAGGCTCTGGCTGTTGCTAAAGAGCTAAAACTACCTATGGATCGTCTAAATCCAAACGGAAGCGGGATATCTCTAGGACACCCAATTGGTGCGACGGGCGCCATCATCACGACAAAAGCACTTTACGAACTTGAGCGCACCCAAGGCCGCTTTGCAATCATTAGCCTATGTATCGGCGGCGGCCAAGGAATAGCTGCACTAATAGAACGAACTTGATCAATTTTCGCTCGACACTATCACCCTTGAAGTGTCTTTAGGTGGGTGAATTTCACCCGCCATTTTTTATAAGGTAAAAGAACGATGTATACAGGCGAACATATCCAAGTTATTCAACGCAAAGACTCTATTATTGAGCTTGTCATCAACTCGAATAATGCAAGTGTAAACACATTAAGCGCCGCTGTTTTATCTGAACTGAAAACTGCGGTTCAAACGATCAAATCTGAAAGCAGTGCACTAGGCTTAATTATTCGCAGCAGCAAATCTTCGTTTGTTGTAGGTGCAAATATACTTGAGCTAATCGAGCTACAGAAACAGCATAAGGCTGCAATACTCGAGATGCTTGACGAAACCCATGCCCTTTTTAATTCAATTGAAAACCTGCCATTCCCAACAGTCAGTATCATTAACGGCATGGCGCTGGGCGGTGGTTTAGAGATCGCTTTAACTACAGATTTTCGTGTAGCTACTCAGGACGCACTTATTGGCCTACCCGAAATTACTCTAGGTCTCTGCCCAGGCTGGGGTGGAAATATTCGAGTTGCTCGATTAGCTGGAGCAGACAAGGCTTTTGAGATGATCCTATCAGGCAGACCATTAAAGGCAGATAAAGCCCGTGAGATAGGATTAGTAGATGCGATTGCTGATGACACAGGCGTTGAAAGTGCTGTTTCCCTTCTCTTAAACAGTCAGAAACAGGCAACTGAGAGCCAACGCTTACGTAAACAGCTTGCATCAAAGCAGAGTAGCGAAGCAATTAAAGCTGCAGCTCTAAATAAATTTGGATCGCAGTTGAATGCAAATACACCCGCTGCAACTGAGATCATCGAACTAATCAGTAACACAGCTCAATTAGACTTCACTTCAGCACTCGATGCTGAGGCTCAATGCTTTGCAACTTTGATGCAATCCGATGCCGGCAAGGCATTAAGCGGCCTCTTTGCGAGTGATCAATTCATTAAAACTCAAGCTAAACGTTTTGCAAAAGCAGGTGGATCTGTAAGCAAGGGTGCAGTTATTGGCGCCGGAGTCATGGGCGGTGGTATTGCTTACCAGTCAGCAATCAGCGGCATTCCTGTTGAGATGAAAGATATCAACGAACCAGCGTTAGACCTTGGGGTTTCAACTGCATCCGTACTACTCGATCGCCAAATTAAGAAGGGTAAGTTATCCGAAGAGCAGAAGATTGAAACACTCACTAAAATCAATCCAACCCTTAATTACGAAGGCTTTGGTGATGTCGATATGGTTGTTGAAGCTGTGGTCGAAAATCCAAAAGTTAAAGCGATGGTATTGAGTGATGTAGAGAGTGTGTTAAGGGATGACGCTGTACTCTCTTCGAACACATCAACCATCTCAATTACTAGCTTGGCAGAATCGCTGCAGCGTCCAGAGCAATTCTGCGGCATGCACTTTTTCAATCCTGTCCATGCTATGCCGTTAGTTGAAGTTATCCGCGGAGAAAAAACCAGCGATGAAACAGTCGCTCGTGCTGTAAATTACGCACTTGCCATGGGTAAAAAACCGATTGTTGTGAATGATTGCCCAGGCTTTTTAGTTAACAGAATTCTCTTCCCTTACTTCAATGCGTTTAACCGTTTGCTACTCGATGGCGCAGATTTCGAGCAGATCGACCGCGTCATGGAATCGTTCGGCTGGCCAATGGGCCCGGCCTATCTTGCCGATGTAGTGGGGATTGATGTCCTTGTCCACGCTGATCAGGTTATACAACAAGGATTCCCTGAACGCATGGGCCATGACGGCACTGTAATTGCTGAGTCATTGCTTGCAAAAGGTGAGCTGGGCCAGAAGAGCGGTTCGGGCTTCTATGCCTACGGCAAAGACGAAAACGGCAACCGTTTTAAACGCCCAGCAGAAAGCACGCTTGCGCTCATTTCAGAGCATGCAGCGGATCAGCGCAGTTTCAGTGATCAGGAGATCATTGATCGTCTAATGATTCCACTATGCATGGAGACTGTGCGCTGTTTAGAGGATGGCATCGTCTCCTCGGCAGCCGAAGCGGATATGGGCTTAATACTCGGACTTGGCTTTCCGAAATTCCGAGGCGGAGCACTACGCTATATTGACCTGATAGGTCTTAAAGAGTTCCAAGCCAAGGTTGAACAATATGCTTCTCTTGGTGCGCTATACCAAACCACCGAAAACTTCATCGCTCGCGCGAATGAAAACAGAACATTTTACTAATCGGAGTTTTATCTATGAGTGACTACCAACACCCTCAAGATGATGCACTTTTCGTACTTAACGAAGTGATTGGACTTGATCAACTTTGCAATACGATTGGCGCAGATGAATGCAACTCCGAATTAGCGGAGATAGTTTTAAACGAAGCCGGGAAACTTGGCAGCCAACTATTAGCACCCCTCAACTCTATTGGAGATAAAAATCCACCAAAACTGGATTCTAATGGAGTTCAAGAGACTGCGGGTTATAAAGAGGCGTATGCACAATTTGTAGAGGGTGGCTGGAACGGCCTCACCTCTCAAGAGGAGTACATGGGTCAAAACCTACCTAATGTATTAGGTACGGCAGTGAATGAAATTTGGCAGAGCGCCAACCTCGCGTTTGCCCTTTGCCCCCTTCTAAACCAGGGTGCAGTTGCAGCGGTAACAGAACACGCTTCTAATGAACTGAAAGCAGAGTTTCTAGAAAAAATGGTATCAGGTGAGTGGACAGGCACCATGAACCTTACAGAACCTGATGCAGGCTCAGATCTAGCCGCAATTCGATCAACTGCAACTCCAATGGGCGATCATTACCTAGTCAAAGGTCAAAAAATCTTCATCACCTGGGGCGATCACCAGATGACCGATAACATCGTCCACCTGGTACTAGCTCGCCTACCTGATGCACCAGCGGGCGTTAAAGGAATTTCACTATTCTTAGTACCTAAATTCCTAAAAGACGAAGCGGGTAATTACACTCAACGAAATGATGCACATGCTATCGCACTTGAGCACAAACTGGGCATCCACTCTAGCCCAACCTGTGTCATGAGTTTTGGAGATCAGGGCGGTGCAGTTGGCTACCTTATTGGCGAAGCAAACAAAGGCTTGGCGTACATGTTCACAATGATGAACCACGCTCGCCAGTCTGTGGGATTACAAGGCCTTTCAATCGCTGAGCGCGCCCGCCAACAATCAGTTAGCTATGCGCGTGATCGCATCCAAGGTCGCTCTAAAAGCGGCGAAAAACTTGCCATCATCGAATTCCCAGATGTACGCCGCATGCTTCTCACACAGCGAGCAGCTACCGAGGCGATGAGAGCATTTGTCCTTGAAGCTGCTGCAGAGATAGACCGCGCACATCACTCCGAACCAAACAGTGACGCGCAAAAGCGTGTTGAACTATACACTCCCATTGTTAAAGGCTGGATGACAGAGCTTGCCCAAGAGGTCTGTTCTTTAAATGTGCAAATTCATGGCGGCATGGGCTTCATTGAAGAGACAGGTGCCGCGCAACACTTTAGAGATGCTCGAATTCTTCCGATATACGAAGGCACAACTGGAATCCAGGCACTTGATTTAGTGGGACGCAAAACACTTCTAGATCAGGGCGCTGCGGTAAACAATTTCCTAGCAGAAGTGTTAAATACTGCGAAAGAAACTGCTCAAGTTGAGGGTTTATCTGTAATCGGGGAAGCGCTTGCCAACTCAGTGAAAGAGGCCCAAGCAGCAGTACACGCAATCACCTCGTCAGATCTAAATCAGGGTGCGGCTGTTAGCTTCGATTACCTCATGGGCATGGGTTACCTGTGTGGAGGCTGGATGCTAGCGCGTTCAGCTATAGCAGCAAAAACTAGCTCAGACGGAAACTTCTCTGACGACTTTATTGCAGCTAAGTTAGCAACCACTCAATTCTACACAGAATATCTACTGCCTCGTGCCCAAACTCACCTAGGTCTTGCACAAAAAGGTCTTAGTTCCCTATTTAAGTTTGAAATCAGTCAATTTTAATTTTCAGACTTAGATCTTTTGCCCTGCCACAGCAGGGCATTTTTTTGTCTAAAAAGCCCTCTAATACCAATGGATAATAAACAATAAGCAATTGAAAAATAACGATTAATTGCAATTGTGTCACAAATATTACAAAGACGACCCCACAAAACACAATTCGTCGTATTCTCTTAATAGTTACGACAAGCTTACTACTTAACCTTGGATGAAAAGCTAGAACCACTGAATGATGTGGTAACCAAGGGATAATAAAAGTAATGGCTTCAAATCAGTCAGAATTCATTCTCCAGACCAAAAATTTGACGAAAGAGTTTAAAGGTTTTTCGGCCGTCTCTGATGTTAACTTGAATGTTAAGCGCGGCAATATCCACGCGCTTATTGGTCCAAACGGAGCAGGTAAAACCACAGTATTTAACCTGCTGACTAAGTTTCTTCAGCCGACTTCGGGCGTCATTACCTTTAATGGGCATGACATTACTCGAAAAGAGCCTGCTGAAATTGCCCGTATGGGTATCATCCGCTCATTCCAGATTTCTGCAGTCTTCCCACACCTAACGGTTCTTGAGAATGTCCGTGTTGCGTTACAGCGCAAAGAGGGGCACAGCATGCACTTCTGGCGCTCAGAAAAAATTCTTAACGGCCTTAATGATCGCTGCATGGAACTACTCGAATCGGTAGGTCTAAAAGAGTTTGCAAATACAGTCACCACTGACCTGGCATACGGTCGTAAACGCGCACTAGAAATTGCCACTACACTCGCACTGGAACCTGAGCTGATGCTTCTTGATGAGCCAACTCAGGGCATGGGACATGAGGATGTAGGCCGTACAACAGACCTTATCAAACAAGTCAGCAAGAATCGCACAATCCTTATGGTTGAACATAACCTAAAGGTAGTTTCGACCCTCGCTGATCAAATTACCGTTCTGCAACGCGGTCAAATCCTTACAGAGGGTAATTACGAAACTGTATCTGCAGACCCACAAGTTCGTGAAGCCTACATGGGCCGCGAAGCGGATGCAGCGGGAGCACACTAATGAGCCAAAGTCATCGCGAAAAGATTCGTATTAGCAACCTCCACGCCTACTACGGTGAAAGCCACATCCTTCATGGCATCGATCTTCACGTCATGGAAGGAGAGCTTGTCACTCTGTTAGGACGAAATGGTTCAGGCCGCTCTACAACCTTAAAAGCGATCATGAACCTCGTAGGCAAACGTAGCGGTCAGATCGTCATTAATGGCAATGAAACCATCAACATGGCTTCACACCGTGTTGCCCATTTGGGACTTGGCTACTGCCCAGAAGAGCGTGGCATCTTCGCAAGCTTGAACGTAGAGGAAAACTTGATGCTTCCTCCAAATGTTCGCTCTGGCGGGATGAGCGTCGATGAAATTTTTGAGATGTTCCCTAACCTATATGAGCGCCGCATGAGTCAGGGCACGCGCTTATCAGGTGGTGAGCAGCAGATGCTTGCGCTTGCTCGCATTCTAAGAACAGGTGCCAACATCCTGCTGTTGGATGAGATCACAGAAGGGCTTGCACCGGTTATTAACGACAAACTTGCTGATGTTCTTGTACAGCTCAAAGAGCGCGGCTTAACAATTTTGCTTGTTGAACAAAACTTCCGCTTTGCAGCTCCGATAGCTGACCGTCACTACGTGATGGAGCACGGACACATTGTTGAAGAGATTCAAGCAGATGAATTGGAAGCAAAAACTGAGCTTCTAAACAGCTACCTAGGCGTCTAATTAAACAGCCAAAGATAGTCAGATAACAAAAAAATCCAATATGGAGAAAAGATGATGCGTAAAACACTACTCGCTTCAATGATCGCAGCTAGTATGGCAGCAACAGCGACTGCAGCAACTGTAGACGGCAAAGTTAAAATCGGTGTAATAGGCGACATGGGCGGCGTATACGCTGACGTTGGCGGCAAAGGCATGACCGAAGCTACTCAGATGGCTATCGATGATTTCGGCGGCAAAGTACTTGGTCAGCCTATCGAACTTGTTTCAGCTGATTCACAGCTTAAACCAGACGTTGCCTCTTCTATCGTTCGCAAATGGGTAGAAAATGAAGGCGTAGACACCATCGGTGGTCTTGTTTCTTCTGCAGTAACAGGTGCTGTAACTCAGGTTACTTCAGCGAACAAAAACATCGCACTTATCACTGGTTCAGCTTCACACTCTTTCACAGCTAAGCCAGGCGTTTGTTCTCCATACATCGCGCACTGGACATACAACGTAGCAGCTCTTGCAAACGGTACCGTCAAGAACATGGTTGCTTCAGGCAAGAAGAAGTGGTTCTTCATCACTGCTGACTACTCTTTCGGCCACGCGCTAGAAGGCGTTTCAAGCGGCGTAATCAAAGCTAACGGCGGTGAAGTAGTAGGTGCAGTTCGTGCTCCACTAGGTACAACTGACTTCTCTTCTTACGTTCTTCAGGCTCAGGCTTCAGGTGCTGATGTTGTGGCACTTGCTAACGCAGGTAACGACACAACTAACGCTCTAAAAGCGGCTATCGAGTTCGGTCTAACTGAACAGTCTGATATCGCAGGTCTTCTTGTATTCGCAACAGATACCCAAGCGATGGACGGTGATGTTGCTAAAGGCATGCGTCTTACAACTGGTTTTTACTGGGACATGGACGAGCAGACTCGTGAATGGAGCAACCGCTTCAAAGCGATCCACGGCTCAATCCCAACAATGGTCCACGCAGGTGCTTATTCAGCAACTATGAACTACCTGAAAGCTGTTGAAGCAGCAGGTACTGATGATGCAGATGCTGTAATGGCTCAGATGAAGTCTGCTAACCCAAATGACTTCTTCGCTCGTAACGCGTCGCTACGTGGAGACGGTCGTATGGTTCACGACATGCTACTTGTAGAGATCAAAGATCCTGCAAATCGTAAATCTGAAGATGACATCTACGACATCGTAAAAGTTATCCCAGGTAACGAAGCTTACAACCCAATGAACCCAGAGTGTGATTTCTCTGCTAAGTAAATGCGGTTAAATAAAGGGGGAGTGCTTAGCACTCCCCATCTTTCAGTTTGAGATCGGTAATAGCATGTTCGATATCAATATTATGGCGTTAAGCGGGCAACTGCTGGTAGGACTGATAAACGGTTCTTTTTACGCCCTTCTTAGTTTAGGTCTTGCCATCATTTTTGGTCTGTTGCGAATCATCAACTTCGCCCAGGGCGCAATGTATATGCTTGGTGCTTTTGCGGCGCTATTAGCATACAAATGGACCGGTTTGAATTACTGGGCAGCACTTGTTGTCGTGCCAGTAACTGTCGGTGTATTGGGCATCCTAATCGAACGTTTCTTAATCCGTCCGATTGCTAATTTAGACCATCTATACAGTCTACTTTTAACCTTCGGTATCGCTCTTATGCTGCAGGGTACGTTTACCCACATATTCGGTTCATCTGGCCAGGGCTACCCTGTGCCTGCTGAACTTAAAGGCGGTATTAAATTACCGTTCATGTACCTACCTACTTACCGCGCTTGGATCATTGTTGCATCAGTTGTGGTCTGCCTAGGTACCTGGTTCATGATTGAAAAGACCAAACTTGGTGCTTACCTTCGCGCAGGTACTGAGAACCCAAAACTTCTTCAGGCCTTTGGCATAAACGTACCGTTGATGGTCACACTAACCTTTGGTTTTGGAGTGGCTCTAGCTGGTTTAGCCGGTGTTCTTGCAGCACCTGTCTACTCTGTATCACCAGACATGGGCTCTAGCATTTTGATTGTTGTCTTTGCCATCGTAGTTATTGGCGGCATGGGCTCTATTGGCGGCGCCATAGCTACCGGTTTAGGTATGGGCGTTGTTGAAGGTCTAACTAAATACTTCTACCCAGAAGCATCCACAACAGTCATTTTCGTGGTGATGATGCTAGTACTGATGTTTAAACCTGCTGGCTTATTTGGAAAAGAGGCATAACAGATGAATACGAATATTCGAAATCTTATTATTGCCGTAGTTGTTCTTGCTGTTGCACCTTACTTACTCTACCCAGTTTTTTTGGCTAAGCTACTCTGCTTTGCGCTATTCGCAGCCGCATTCAACCTACTACTTGGTTACGCTGGCATCCTCTCCTTTGGACATGCAGCCTTCCTAAGTACCGGCGGCTACATTACTGGTTGGGCGATGATGAATCTTGGAGTATCAACTGAGATTGGTATTCTAATGGGCACTGTAGCTGGCGCTCTACTTGGAGCAATTTATGGCAAATTGGCGATCAAACGCGAAGGGATCTACTTTGCAATGGTTACCCTTGCACTCGCTCAGCTAACTTTCTTCGTATACCTGCAATCAGATTTCACAGGTGGTGAGAATGGCATGCAGGGTATTCCTCGCGGGAACCTGTTTGGCCTGATCGACCTTACGGATAATGTCGCGATGTACTACACGGTCGCGGTCATCTTCCTAATTGGGTTTGCGATCATTCAACGCACTGTCCACTCGCCATTTGGCCAGGTTCTAAAAGCGATCCGTGAGAACGAGCCTCGTGCAATCTCTCTGGGATATAACGTTAACAACTACAAGTGGCTGGCATTTATCATCTCATCTGCACTCGCTGCATTAGCTGGTTCAACCAAGACAATCGTCTTCAATCTTGCGTCACTAACGGATGCTCATTGGCACATGTCAGGTGAAGTAATCCTGATGACTCTAGTAGGCGGTGTAGGTACCCTAATGGGACCAGTGGTTGGTGCTGGTGTAATCGTGACCATGCAGAACTACCTCTCTACAGGCGACCTAGGTAACTACATTCATATCATCATGGGTGCAGTGTTTGTAATCTGTGTACTGGCATTCCGCGCAGGTATTGTTGGGCAGTTTAAAAAATTCAAAGAGCGTAACTTCTAATAATTTAAGTTACTCTCACAAGGGCTGACTGTTGTGTCGGCCTTTTTTATCTAGTAGGACTAGGATGTACCGATGCTTTACTTGGAAGACCTGAAGGCTGGAGATCGATTTGAGAGTGAAAGCTATGAGATAACCAATGAGAATATCGTAGCCTTTGCAGAACACTACGACCCTCAACCTTTCCATTTATCTAATGAATCAGCCCAGGACTCCTTCTTTGAAAGCCTTGCAGCGAGTGGTTGGCAGGTAGGCTCAATTACAATGCGCCTGATCGCAAAATCACTTCCGATTGCCTCTGGCGTTATTGGCGGCGGCGTTAGCCTACGCTGGTTAACACCCACTCGTCCTGGCGATGTGCTTCACGTAGAGACCGAGATATTAGAGGTGATACCGTCTAAGTCGAAACCCGACCGTGGTGTGGTGAAGATTCATGCTAAAACCATCAATCAGCATGGGGAAACACGCCAAACATTTGATAGCTCGCTATTGGTATTTCGCACCAGCGCGGGAGTGAAAGGCGGAATTTTCGCTCCAAAATAGTCAACTAATTTAAATGAGCAATCAACCAGATGTGGCATAGCGAAACGACCACCGTTAGATGAGTTCTCAATCTCCGATAATCGCCATCTTCAATCTGAGTATGATCCCAGGCCCACCAAACCAAAAAGGCAATTAACCCAACCCACAAACCTAAATAGAGGGGGAGTAAAAGTGCCAACCAGGCTAAAAGTGAAGGGAGCATGCAAATGGCCAAACGAGCATCAGAAGCAAAGTTGCTATCCCGCATAGCAACTCCCCAGTGAATCCCTCCTAAAAACGAGAGGATCACAGCGGAATAACTCATAAAAGCCGAGACAGACGCTGCATCTTCAAACTGAAAAGCCAATCCGACGAAAGGGATCAACCCGGCATAACCCAGACGGTGTGCTAACTTAATCACGCGAAATACTCTTAACTGTTTCTATGAGTTACGCAGCTGTCGGTATTCAGGATCTTATTCGATATTCTGTATCTGCTCGCGCATCTGTTCAATCAAAACCTTAAGCTCTACCGCGCTTTGAGTCGTTGCGACGACAACGGATTTGGAGCCCAGTGTGTTAGCTTCACGGTTCAACTCTTGCATTAGAAAATCCAGCTTACGACCAATTGGCCCCTTCTCTATTAAGATGCGTCTTACTTCAGTCACATGGGTATCTAGACGGTCCAGCTCTTCTGCAACGTCGGCACGTTGTGCCAACAGCACTACCTCTTGCTCAAGACGTTCGGCATCAAGGTCGACTCCTAATTGCGACACTCTTTCGACTAGATTCGCTTTTTGATTTTCGATAATTTGCGGCATTTTTGATCTTATTTTGCCGACGATCGCCGCAATTGACTGCAACCTATCCTCTATCAAACCCGCCAACTCAATCCCTTCGCGATGACGGCCCTCAATAAGTTGAGCCAATGCGTCATCAAATAGCGCTAGCGCGGCCTGACCTACCTCACCAGGATCAGCTGAAGTGCTGTTCATCACGCCCGGGAATTGAAGCAGAGCCAAAGGATCAACCCTTCCCTCTGAAGCACCACTGAGTTTAATCTGCTGTAGCGCTTCATTAATCTGCTGCAACCGCACTTGATCCACTTGAACACTCTGCTGACCCACCGATTCATGGAACCGAAGCGAACATTCAACTTTGCCGCGGGCCAGGCGTTTGCGCAGCTTGTCGCGAATGGCTATCTCGTGCTGACGCATAAAGTCTGGAAGTTTGAAATGAGGCTCTAAGAAACGCTGATTAACCGAACGAATTTCCCAAACCAAGGTACCCCATGAAAATTCAGCTTCTGAACGGGCAAAAGCAGTCATACTCTGTGTCATATACTGTCAAACTCGATTACCATAGATTGATTGTCACTATAACAGCCGATGCCGGCACTTTTAAGGTACCTACATGAGCTCTCCACTCTCTGATCAATTGAAAAACCTAGGTTTAGATGCAATGCGCCCAAGTGGGCGTCAACCAGACCAAATGCGCGACGTTAAAGTCACTCGTAATTTTACAATGCATGCAGAAGGTTCGGTTTTGATCGAGTTTGGCAATACAAAAGTCCTTTGTAATGCGTCAGTTACTCGAGGTGTACCTCGCTGGTTGCGCGGATCAGGCTCAGGTTGGGTAACCGCTGAGTATGGCATGCTGCCTCGTGCAACCAATAGCCGCACCGATCGTGAGGCATCGCGCGGTAAGCAGTCAGGACGCACGCTTGAGATTCAGCGCCTGATCGGCCGTTCACTGCGTGCTGCGATTGATCTAGATAAGCTAGGCGAGAACACCATCACCATCGACTGTGATGTTCTGCAAGCAGATGGTGGTACTCGTACCGCCTCAATTACCGGTTCGTACATTGCGCTGATTGATGCGATCAACGAACTGAAAAAAGACAAAAACGGCGCACTAAAAGGCAACCCGATTAAAAACCAAGTCGCAGCTATTTCGGTGGGCATCTATAAAGGCCAAGCGGTATTGGATTTGGATTATGCAGAAGATTCAACAGCCGAAACTGATATGAACGTCGTCATGACTGAAACCGGCGGTTTTGTTGAAGTCCAAGGCACAGCAGAAGGTGCTCCTTACACTCAAGATGAACTGAATCAGATGCTAACCTTAGCTAAGAAAGGCATTGAAGAGCTCACAGCAATCCAAAAAGCCTCACTGGCGTAAGCAACTAAAATTTAATTTCCTGGAACTAAGAATGACTATCAAACAACTCGCTACAGCTCTATCTTTGATGATTTTCAGCAGCATGGCGTTTGCCCATACTGGTGAAGGTATCAACACAGGTTTTGCATCTGGCTTCTGGCACCCCATCATGGGTTGGGATCATGTCGTTGCAATGGTTGCAGTCGGCCTTTGGGGTGCTTTTTTAGGCGCACCCGCCATCTGGATACTTCCGGTCGTTTTCCCACTGGTCATGGCAATTGGCGGTGCTTTAGGCATTGCCGGTATGCCGCTTCCTGCAGTGGAGACGGGTATTGCGCTTTCGGGTGTGGTTCTTGGTCTGCTGATTGTCTTTGCTGTTAAGGCACCGCTATGGATAGCCGCTGTGATCGTGGGCATCTTTGCGATCTTCCATGGTCACGCTCACGGCACAGAGTTCCCAACAGAGTTTAACGCTTACGGTTATGCCGTTGGATTTGTAATTGCGACTGGTCTACTGCACCTTATCGGTATCGCGTTCGGCTTCCTAACCAAACTCGATTTTGGTGCGAGTTTGGTTCGTCTAGGTGGGGCGATCATTGCATTAGTCGGTGCTGGCTACCTATTTGGTGTGCTTTAACCTATGGTCTATCCATCACGCTCAATACTGCTTCTTTTGACCTCAGTGTTACTGCCTAACCTGGCAGTAGCGCATAGTTTTGGGGCTGGCACCGATCAATTTGCTAGTTTTGTTGAAGGGGCCAGCGTGGTGATCTTTGATCAAGTCACTCTATTTGCCACCCTCTCTTTAGGCCTAATGATTGCACTGTGGAAGAATCGCGGTGTGGTTCAAGCCCTTCCCCTCTTTGTTGTGGGGTTAGTCTTGGGCTTTTTACTGGCGCCTTCAGTAACCACCTGGGTGATGATGGGGGCTACGGTTGTCGGCGCTATCACTGCAACCCTGGGTGCTAGCTTGAACCAGCAGTTCAAACCGCTAACACTGATCCTTGCACTGTTTACTGGCCTGCTTGTCCAGATGGTCTCTTTGGAGGGGCATGTCTGGATGGAGTTAAGCGTCTCCATCTATGTCGGTGTGACACTTGGGGCGATATTGCCAGTGATGCTTGGCGCCGCAACCGGTGAGTTACTACTGGAAAAGCTGCCCGCAACCTTTTCACGAATTGCCGTCAGGGTAGCCTGCTCTTGGCTCGCAGCGATTCAGATCATGATGTTAGCTTTCTTCTCGCACTAACAATAAAATACCCTCGTAAAGAGGGTTTCTAAAATCCAATTCTCAATTAAAAATCGAGATCGTAATCCACGATGTAGGGTGCATGCTCAGAGAACTGCTGACCTTTGTAGATACTGCAGTGCTGAATGGTTTTACGCAGACCTTGAGTCGTAATCTGGTAATCCAAGCGCGCACCTTCATTTAGCTCACGGGCACGGTTGTAGTCTGGCCACCAAGTGTATTCGCGATCCGCTTTTGTACACTCACGCATTGTGTCGACGTAGCCCATTTCACCGAATAGCTCCTCCATGAACTCACGCTCTTCTGGAAGGAATCCAGATACGGTCTGATTGGCATACCAGTTACTCAAGTCGACCGGTTTGTGCGCAATTTTCATGCTACCGGCGAAGATGAATTGACGACGCTTGCGAAGAGTCTTCTCAAAGTGACTTTCAAATTGCTCAATGAACTTCTCTTTCTCTGCTTGAGCGTCTGGTCCTTTGAGACCCGATGGCACATTAAAAGAACCGACGCTGAATCGTTCGAAGTCAGCCTGAATATAACGGCCTTGGAAATCGCACTGTTCAAAACCTAAGCCGGTCATAATCGCTTTAGGTAGATGGCGGGTGTAGATCGCTACACCGCTGTAGTCATCATCAAAGGCTTCAAAGAAGTAGGCTTCGTAACCCTCAGGGTGGTAGCGAGAATCATCTAATTGATACTCACGTGCACGAATGTTTTGCAAGCAGACAACATCCGCATCCTGCTTAACCATCCAATCGAAAAAGCCCCGATCAGCGGCTTGAACAATGCCTTGAGTATTAAAAGTAATTACGCGCATGAGTTCGAAGCGCTCCGTATAACTATTGTTGTTAGACTAAAGATTGCAATTGTAGCGATAGATTCATAAAAACGGAATTTTTTAAAGCTGAAAGAAGTTGGTTTGGGAGTTGAACTCTGTTCAGGTATCCTACGCGGATTAAACCCAGTTCTAAGGATTTCACTATTATGCAAAGCTACCAGCGTGAGTTCATCGAATTCGCAATCGAAAAAGGCGTTCTTAAATTTGGTGAGTTCACCCTAAAATCGGGTAGAACTAGCCCTTACTTTTTTAACGCAGGCCTTTTCAATACCGGTGATGCCATAGCAAAACTGGGTCGTTTCTATGCAGCGGCAATTGAAGACGCGAAGATCGATTACGACGTCATGCTTGGGCCTGCTTACAAAGGCATTCCCCTTGCAACAACGACCGTCGTTGCACTGGCAAATGATTTCGGTAAAGACGTTCCTTATGTTTTTAACCGCAAAGAGGTTAAGGATCACGGTGAAGGTGGCAACCTAGTGGGCGCACCACTCGCTGGCCGTGTTCTGATCATCGACGATGTCATTACCGCGGGTACCGCTATCCGTGAGGTGATGACGCTGATCGACGAAAATGGTGCAACACCAGCCGCCACGGTGATCGCACTGAACCGTATGGAACGCGGTACAGGTGAGCTTTCCGCCATTCAGGAAGTTGAGCGTGACTACAACATGCAAGTTGCTAGCATCATTTCCTTAGATGATCTCGTTGAGTACCTTGAAGAGCAAGGTGGTCGTGATGCTGAGTTAACGGCCATTCGAGCCTACCGTGACGAATACGGAATCAGCGCATAACTTATGCAGTTTAAAGCAGTCCTACTTAGATCAATACTCACGCTGAGTCTGGCTGCTTTTGCATCCTCACAAGCCGTTGCAAACACACTTACTGTGTTTGCAGCAGCGAGCTTAAAAAATGCGATCGATGAGATCACAGAACATTACGAGGCAGACCATTCAGACTCGATTGTTGTCTCTTATGCGGGGTCTGCCACCTTAGCACGTCAAATAGAGATGGGCGCACCAGCCGATATTTTCATCTCTGCCAACACTGCCTGGATGGATTACCTATCTGATAGGGCGCTAATTAATGAACCGACTCGCTTCAACCTTGCCAGTAATCAGTTGGTACTGATAAGTCATACTCCAGACGCAAAACTCACCCTCACCAGGTCGCAAGAACTGCTCGATTGGCTGGACAATGAATACCTGGCCATGGGTCTTGTGGAATCTGTACCTGCTGGCATTTACGGTAAGCAAGCACTTACTTATTTTGATCTTTGGGACCCCCTTAAGCAGCAAGTCGCTCAATCAGACAATGTGCGGTCTGCACTTGCATTAGTTGCTTCAGGTGAAGCACCTTTAGGGATCGTCTATCACTCGGATGCGGTGGCTGAACCCAAGGTCTCAATAGCTGCCACCTTCCCTACAGAGTCCCATGACAGAATTCTATATCCGGTTGCGGCTGTTACAGAGAGTGATAAATCAACCGCGGCATTTTTAGAGTTTTTGCGCTCAGAGCAGTCTAGGGCGATACTAGAGCGCAACGGCTTTTTAATGGATTCGCAACAACGTGACTGATTGGCTAGGCCCCAACGAGTGGGCGGCAGTTCTCCTATCAATTAAGGTAGCTTTTTGGGCAACACTGCTTAGCCTGCCTGTGGCCATTGGCGTTGCCTATCTTCTGGCGAAAAAGGAGTTTGCAGGGAAACAGCTTCTCAACGGAATTGTCCATCTACCCTTGATCTTACCGCCCGTTGTAACGGGTTATCTGCTGTTAATGACCTTCGGAAAACGCACGCCTGTCGGATCATTCCTTGCTGAGTGGGGAATTGAGTTTGCTTTCCGCTGGAGCGGTGCCGCATTAGCAGCAGCCATCATGGCTTTTCCATTACTGGTTCGCGCTATTCGTCTCTCCATTGAAGCCATTGATCCTAAATTAGAGGAAGCGGCCGCAACCCTGGGTGCCTCAAGGCGCTGGGTGTTTATCACCATCACCCTACCTTTAATGCTTCCTGGTGTGATCGCCGGCTCCGTTCTGGGCTTTGCCAAAGCGATGGGTGAGTTTGGAGCCACCATCACCTTTGTATCGAATATTCCAGGTCAGACTCAGACACTCCCTTCGGCTATCTATGCGTTTCTTCAGGTACCCGGTGGTGAAAGCTCTGCGACCAAACTGGTGATCATCTCTATTATCATTGCGATGAGTGCACTTCTTGCCTCTGAATGGCTGTCACGTCGTATGAGCCGGAGGTTGCAGTCATGACACTGTCAGTCACTTTGCAGCAGTCGATGCCAAACTTCTCGCTTGATATAGCCTTTGAAGCCCCCAGTGGCATCACGGTTCTATTTGGCGAGTCAGGTTCAGGGAAAACCACCACAATCAATGCGATAGCCGGCTTGCAAAGCAACAGCCAAGGCCGCGTCACTCTGTCCGATCGGGTGTTATTTGATAGCGCTTCAAACACGAGCTTAAAGCCCTATCAACGCAACATTGGCTACATTTTTCAAGAGAGCCGACTCTTTCCACATCTGACAGTAGAGCAGAATCTAAATTACGCGAAACGCTTCAATAAGGTCGACAAAAGCGTCGATTTTTACCAGATCGTCGAACTTTTAGGTATAAAACCCCTACTTAGGCGAACGCCAAATTCACTCTCTGGTGGTGAAAAACAGCGTGTTGCGATTGGTCGTGCGTTATTAAGCGCACCAGATCTTATTCTGGCCGATGAACCCCTTGCAGCACTCGATGGCGCCCGAAAAGCGGAGCTACTCCCCTACTTCAAAAAATTAAACCGGGAATTGGGTATTCCTATGCTCTACGTAACCCACTCACCCGAAGAGGTATTAGAGCTGGCTGACCATGTCATCGCACTGGAGCAGGGCCGCATTGTGACTCAAGGGCCTGCGCGAGAGGTGATGGCCAACAGCAAGGTCGCGCGAACCGCCAATCGTGCGATCAAGTCGACACTGACAACCCAGTTAGTGGCACAACACCCCGATGGACTGTCCGAGCTTCAAGTGGCCAGCGAAACACTCTATGTGCCGACCCTTGATGCACCCATAGGTTCAGCGGTCTGCCTTGAACTGGTCGCGAACGATCTAATCCTATCGACCGCAAAAGTGGCAGGCATCTCTGCCTTGAATCAGGTTTCCGGAAGGGTTGAATCCATTGAAACGACTTCATCGAGTGATGTACTTATTAACGTGTGCATTGCAACAGATATCGTCTCAACACACATCACCAAACGCTCCCTTAACAATCTAAACCTCAAGATCGGCGATCCCTGCGTTCTGATCATAAAATCGGTCAACATCTGCCCCTCTAACCGCTGCCAAGGTTGAGATTTTCTCAACTAGTCGTGAGCATTTATCGTTAAGACTTTAGATATATATCAATTACTTTTGACTATATAACCGATTACAATTCTGAAACTTTGTGCAGTGCACATAATTTTTGTGCTTAATTTGTCTACTGGAGGCATCCCCGATGATTTCAGAATCGGTTGTGGAACTATCGCGTTGGCAGTTTGCTATTACCGCGATGTATCACTTTCTATTTGTACCACTGACCCTCGGTCTATCCTTCCTGCTGGCCATCATGGAATCTGTCTATGTCATGACCGGCAAGCAGATCTACCGCGATATGACCAAATTCTGGGGTAAGTTGTTCGGTATTAACTTCGCGCTAGGTGTGACCACCGGTTTGACCATGGAGTTCCAATTTGGAACCAACTGGGCCTACTACTCGCACTACGTGGGCGACGTCTTTGGTGCACCGCTGGCGATTGAAGGTCTGGTAGCCTTCTTCCTTGAATCCACTATGATCGGCCTGTTCTTCTTCGGTTGGGATCGCCTGAGCAAGGTACAGCACCTTGCTGTGACCTGGTTGGTCGCACTGGGCTCTAACTTCTCTGCGTTGTGGATTTTGATCGCCAACGGTTGGATGCAGAACCCTGTTGGGGCCTACTTCAACTTTGAAACCATGCGCATGGAGATGGACAGCTTCGCGGAAGTCCTGCTAAACCCAGTGGCGCAGGTTAAGTTTGTTCACACTGTCTCTGCAGGTTATGTAACGGGCGCTATCTTCGTTCTAGCCGTCAGCAGCTACTTCATGCTGCGTAACCGTGACATTCCATTTGCACGTCGTTCATTCGCGATCGCTTCAGCCTTCGGTTTAGCCTCTGCGATCTCTGTCATCGTGTTAGGTGACGAATCTGGCTACGAAGTGGGCGAAGTGCAGAAGGTTAAATTGGCAGCGATCGAGGCGGAGTGGGATACACACCCAGCACCTGCAGCCTTTACCGTTGTCGGCCTTCCCAATGAAGAGACCATGACAACTGACTACGCTCTGAAAATTCCGGGCGCCTTGGGTCTAATTGCAACCCGCTCCTTGGATGAGGAGGTTACCGGTATTAAAGATCTAGTGGCTCATGCTGAAGATCGCATTCGCAACGGCATTGTCGCTTATGGCCTTCTAGAGAAACTGCGTAACGGTGAAGACACTCCTGAAAATCGTGCTGCGTTCTCTAAAGTCAGCGTTGATCTGGGCTACGGTCTGCTGTTGAAGCGTTACACGCAGGCGGTTGTTGACGCGACCGAAGAGCAGATCAAACTGGCGGCTCGGGACACCATTCCACAGGTGGCTCCGATGTTCTGGACCTTCCGTGTCATGGTCGGTGCAGGCTTTACGATGCTGCTTCTATTTGTCCTAGCCTTCTACTACACCGCTAAGCGTAAGGCTTACCAGACACGTTGGTTGCAGTGGTTCGCACTGCTCTCTCTACCGCTTCCTTGGATTGCCAGTGAGATGGGTTGGTTCGTTGCTGAATTTGGCCGTCAACCTTGGGCGATCGGTGAAATTCTTCCGACCTATGTCGCAACCTCTCACCTAACTGAGACGGATCTGTGGATGAGCTTGGCGGGCTTTATTGGACTCTACACTCTGTTCTTGGTCATCGAGATCTACCTGATGGTGAAATACATCCGCAAAGGCCCAAGCGCCTTGCAGACTGGCCGTTACCACTTTGAACAGAACACAGCGACTCAAGGAGCTTAATGATGTTTGATTACGAAACGCTTCGACTTGTTTGGTGGCTGCTGGTTGGTGTACTGCTGATTGGTTTTGCCATTGCAGACGGCATGGATTTGGGTACTGCTATGATGATCCCTGTATTGGGTAAAACGGACACTGAGCGCCGCGTCATCATCAATACCATCGGGCCTCACTGGGACGGTAACCAGGTGTGGTTAATCACTGCCGGTGGTGCCATCTTTGCCGCTTGGCCACTGGTTTACGCAACAGCATTCTCTGGCTTCTACTGGGCCATGCTACTGGTACTGTTCGCACTATTCTTCCGTCCTGTCGGATTTGAGTACCGCTCTAAGAAGGACTCTGTCGCTTGGCGTCGCAACTGGGACTATGCACTGGCAGTGGGCTCGTTTGTTCCATCACTGGTCTTTGGTGTGGCATTCGGCAACCTATTCTTAGGCGTGCCCTTCTACTTTGACGAGTTTACCCGCCCAATCTACACCGGTTCTTTCTGGGCTCTGTTGAACCCATTCGCCATTGTCTGTGGCCTAGCCAGCGTGGTAATGCTTGCTCTGCAGGGTGCAACTTGGTTGCAGATGCGTGCCGGCGGTGAGGTTCAAGGCCGCGCTCAAACTATGGCAACTCTGCTAGGTCCGGTTCTAACGGTACTCTTAGCGGTTGCGGGTGCATGGTTGTACTACGGTATTCCTGGTTACGAAATCAGCTCTACTGTCGTGGGTGATGCTCCTTCTAACCCGTTGAGCAAAACCGTAACGACCACTGACAACTGGTTCGGTAACTACACCGATTACCCAATCCTTTGGACATTGGTAGCGGCATCTGTGGCACTCCCTCTGCTAACAAGCTTAATGGCTAAAGCGGGTAAAAGTGGTTTTGCCTTTACGTTGAGCTCACTGGCGATCGCAGCGATCATTCTTATGACCGGTTTCACCCTATTCCCATTCGTGATGCCTTCATCGACTGATCTAGCCAGCGCTCTAACGCTGTGGGATGCGACGTCGAGTGAACTGACACTTGAGATCATGTTCTGGGTGGCTCTGTTCTTTGTACCGATCATTTTGGGTTACACCTTCTGGGGCTACTACAAAATGTGGCGTCGAATTGAACCTGAGTTCATCGAACAAAACAGCGTTTCAAACTACTAGGAGATTAAGAAGATGTGGTATTTTGCTTGGATCCTTGGCGTACTCCTAGCCTGCAGCTTCGGCATCATCAACGCGATGTGGTTGGATGCTGAAGAGGAGCAGCGCGCAGACGATTAATCTGTACGCTCTAGCTGTACGTAATCAAGGGGCTTTCGAGCCCCTTTTTTTGTAAACCTTAGTGAGTGTTAAGTTGGCCAGACAACGAAAATCCAACCCGACCGCAATCCTCGATCAGCACCAGTTTGATCTGAAGGGTTCCATGCGCCTGTCGCTGCTATTGGGCGTGATTCAAACGCTTTGTACTATTGGATTCGCCTACTGGGTCGCTCTGTTGATCGATCAGGTATTAACTCAGGGCAGCTTAGATCACAGCCCGCTTCTTTTGGTCGCTGCGGCCTTCCTCATTCTTGCCGTTAAAGCGGCTGCATCACTCTGGCAATCGACTATCAATCTGCGCAACTCAGTCACCATCCGCGATCGCTTGCGAGAGCAGATTCTTAGCCTCAGTTTTAAAACTGGGATTTCGCTCTTCCCTGCTTTCAAGCCGGCACAACTGGCCAACCTGCTGACCAGTGAAGTCGACAAGCTCAAAGAGTATTACGCAGAGTTTAAGATTCAAAAGCAGATGGCTGTATGGACTCCCGTTTTGATTCTAATTGCCGCTAGCTTTGTGAACTGGTTAGTGCCGCTGATTTTGTTGCTGACCACGCCTTTGATTCCGATCTTTATGATCATTGTCGGTAATAAAGCGGGGGAAGCGTCACGCAACAACTTAGAGCAGCTCAATCGGTTGGGCCATCTACTTGAAGATCGCCTTCGCAACGTTGATCTGCTTCAGCAAGAGAGAGCCGTCGGTAAAGAGACCGAGGCGTTGCACCATCAGTCGGATCAGTTCCGTATTAGCACGATGAAAGTTCTGCGTTTGGCGTTTCTGTCCGGTACGCTGTTGGAGTTTTTTGCTGCAATCAGCGTGGCACTGGTCGCAGTCTATTTAGGACTCTTCTTTTTAGATAAATACTCTCTCGGTGCTTGGGGAACCGACATCAGTTTTGCTGAGGGTGCCTTTCTATTGATGCTAGCGCCCGAATACTACTTACCTCTGCGTAAGATGGGCGCGCTATACCACGCAAAATCGAACGCACGGGCTGTCGCCGAGCAAATTGAGCAACTCAAACAGGCCGCTGAACCGTCAAGTGTAGGTAGTGAAGCTTCACAAGCAGGCTCTTTTAAAGCATCGATAAAAATCGAAGGCTTAGTATCAGGTAGTGATCAAGCCATTCATAAACCAGTCTCTGTGGAGCTTAAAGCCGGTGAATCACTTCTGATTGAAGCACCTTCAGGCACAGGAAAAACGAGCTTACTCGATACCCTAGCAGGGCTTCGTCCCCCACTATCTGGGGCCGTATCTGCTGACGAAATAACAATCGAACCCTACAACAACCCTCACTGGCAGCAGACCATTGGATACATAACCCAGCACCCAGAACTGATCTATGGTTCGTTAAGGGAGAACCTCTGCTTAGGTAAGAGTTACTCTGATGATGACATTTGGGCTGCCCTACGATCGGCTCAATTAGAAACCGTCGTTAAGCAACTTCCACAGGGTTTGGACTACTTCATAACCGACTCTGGACACTTTCTATCGGGAGGTCAGACACAACGTCTTTCGATTGCGCGAGCGCTTCTGCATCGACCTAAACTACTGCTTCTTGATGAACCTATAGCGAACTTAGATGTCGATACAGCCGAGTTGTTTATGAGTGCGTTACAACAGTATGTTGAACAGGGTGGCATGATCATCATGGCCAGCCATCGTACCAATCAGTTTACCTTCACCCAACAGCTTACTTTAACTAAGGCGGAGGTAGAGGCATGAAACGACACTACTGGTCTCTACTGCTAGCAGAGCGAGGCGTCTTTCTACTCGGCTTAACCCTTTCCATTGTGACAGCCTTTGCCGGTATTGCTCTATTGGCAGTCTCTGGTTGGTTTATCAGTGCTGCAGCCATAGCGGGCGTTACGGCAGCCGCCGCTCATGCATTTAACTTTTTTACTCCCGGTGCCATTGTTCGTGGCCTCTCCATTGCGCGTACGGCTGGTCGCTACGGAGAGCGATTGGCCAACCACGAAGCAACCTTTAGGCTCATATCGACACTAAGACGAGATATTTTCTCTCGACTGGCCAACAGCCAAAACATCAGTGCACGGATGAATCGACACGACAGTGCGAGTCAGATGCTGCAGGATATTCAAAACATTGAGGGGATCCATCTGCATTCGCTCGTGCCTGCCATTACCGCTCTCTTTTCAGCGCTTGGGTTTATTCTGGTTACGGCTCTGTTTCTACCCGATCTTGCGATAGCAAGCCTGCCATTAATCCTATTAGCTTTGATCGGAATTCCTTGGCTCTATGCTAAAGCGGTTCTGGAGCCCGAGTCTGAGCTGCATCTGAGTCGAAATGCACTCTGGTCACGCGCCAGCGGTATCTTCTCAAGCTTGCGCCTGCTCACCCTGTCGCAGCAGCTTGAACATGAGGGCAATAGGTTGCGCCAGCAGAGCCGACAGTCGGATCTATTCGAACTCCAAGCCCTAAAGCGCCAGCAACTCATCAACCTTCTATCGCAATTGATTAATTTATCTTTGGTCGGCTTAACACTGCTCATGGCTCTGCAGGCCTATCTCACGGGTGAACTGGCCGGCGCATTAATCTTTATGTTGCTGCTGTTATCTCTCGGAACCATTGAGGTCTTTGCCGCTGCAAATGGAGCCATCTCGCACCTTCTGTTAGGCCAACGCGCTTTAAGTCGCTTAGGCAAAAGTAGTAAAAATCAGCAAAACTTCGAAGAAAAACGCACTATATGCATAGAAAAGCCCTATTTTGGTATCTCAATCAAAGAGCTCTCATACGCTTATGAGGGGAGTGCACAGAGCGTCTTCGAAGCGCGATCTGTTGAGTTTAATCAGCTAGGTTTAAACTGGATTGCCGGACAGAGTGGCCGCGGTAAAACCACACTACTTCGATTAATTGCTGGCGAACTTGAGCTACAGCAGGGCAGCCTGATCGTTGAAGGTACCGCCTTATCTCAAATCGCTTATCTACCTCAACGAGTACAGATTGTTCGCTCTACACTGCGTCACAACCTAGACTTCACTGGCCAACGAAGCGACGAAGAGATTATCAGTGCACTGCAAACAGTAGAGCTAGGCGAATGGGTCGAATCACTACCCAAGCAACTCGACACTTGGATTGGTCCTGGTGAATGGGAGCCATCTGGCGGTGAGTTAAAACGCATTGGTTTGGCGCGTCTGCTTCTGAAACAGGCTGACATCCTGCTGTTAGATGAGCCCTTCGCTGGAATGGATGCTGAGCTTCAATCCACCATCGTCAATTCGCTACGAGATCTTTGGCAACATAAGCTGGTTATTCTGGTGTCACATGATCTTGAGCAACGAGCTTCGCAGGACGCCTTACACCAGCTGTAGAGAGACATTGTTATGAAAACCCCTATTACACTCCTCACAGGCTTTTTAGGCAGTGGAAAAACCACACTACTGAATTACTTAATTAATCAGCCTGAACTATCAGATACTCTGGTTATCATTAATGAGTTTGGTGAAATCGCCTTGGATCATCTGTTGGTGGCTGAGAGCAACGAGAATGTCTTGATGGAGATGGACAGCGGGTGCATGTGTTGCACCGTGCGGGGTGATCTGGTCAACACGCTTCACGAAGTAACCGCACAAATTTCAGAGCCTGAGGGTCGACAATTCAAGCGCATCATCATTGAGACAACTGGGTTGGCAGACCCTGCTCCCATCATTCACACTCTGATGACCGATCGCTGGATTGCTGAAGCCTATCAATTAGATGGTGTTGTCACGACGGTCGATCTGGCTACGGGGTCACACACCTTAGATCAGCATAAAGAGTCCGTAAAACAGGCTGCTTTGGCAGACCTGCTGCTACTCACCAAAGGGGATATGACCGATAAAGTGGCAAAAGAGGCGTTAATCAGCCGACTTACCCAAATCAATCCCAGTGCGCGTAAGCTTGAGGTGGCCAGCGGTAAAGCAGACCCTAATCAGCTGCTCAACCTAGGATTGTTCACTACTGAGGGCAAACTAACCGATGTAGAGGCCTGGTTAAAAGAGGAGGCTTATTCTGAACAACATGATCACCACCATGACCATGATTGCCATCAGCATGGCTGCGATCATGATCATGCCAAACGTCATGGTGACAACATCGAATCCTTCTGCCTGACCGTTGAAAAGCCGATTAGCAAAGAAGCGCTTCAAGATTGGATGCAGTTATTAATGAGTCTAGTCGGCAGCAACATCCTACGTATCAAAGGCCTACTAAATATTGAAGGCGTTGCAGAACCCCTAGTCATTCATGGGGTACAGCAACTGTTTCACCCACCCGTTCCTCTACCAGCCTGGCCAAACGATGATCAGCGAACACGATTAGTGTTTATCACGCAAAACGTCAGCAAAGAGTTTATCGAGAACACGTTTAAGGAGCTGATTGATATTGCGGAGCCGTAAAGTAAAAACCCCATGAAATAACGACATTTCATGGGGTTTTTCAGTTAATCGCGACCTCTTCGAGATCGCTCCTACTGTTTATACTGCAGGTTCTACCACTAACTCTGGGTGGCGAAGCATGTTGTTTGTAAGGCGGACAATCGCATAAATCGTCGCGGCCTGAATCAAGAACATAACCCCGATACCCAACCAGTAGACTAAGCCAAACTTAGCGACAATGCCGTTGCCGACAATCGCAACGTGCCACCAGAAAAGGTTCAGCACAAAGAAGGCAACACCTGGGCAGACCAGACCAAAGGCAACTGGGCTGTGCTCACCTCCGTGCAGATACTTGTCTAGGTAACCATTCAACTTCATGACACGGTACCCAACCATCAAGATCACGGCTTGCAGGGCAACCATCAACGTCATCATTTGGAAGTTATCGCCAGCATCCAATGCACCACCGGTTAGGTGAGCAATGCCATGTTCCATACGTAACCACTCAATACCGAGCAGTGTCACAATCGGTACCAACATCCAAAGACTTGGCGTCGCTTGCTCTTGTAGACCATGCTGCATCATCGCATTGACGCCCGACACCAAAACGACCAGAACAACCAACACTGCGGCGATTAAGAACAGGTAAGAGAACACCGCGGCAATTGTAATAACAGCGGGAATGTGTGACATCGCTGCAGGCGCCGCAAAGCCGACCGATAGCATCGAAAAGGTAAAGGCCGCCATCAAAGGTGAAAGGTGGTTGTGCTCTTCACTGCGGTAACCCCCCTGCGTCAACATGCGACCCAAGTAACGTCCGTACATTTTTAGCGCGTAGTAACCGATGATCAAAAAGGCGATCAGCGCGCCGGGGAACATCCACTCAATAATCGTCCATAGACCCGGAACAAATAGCGCACCCGATACAAACATCACGTTCACTGTCATGGAGAAGGTCAGAGGCAAGGCCATCATTTGAACTTCAGCTGGTGAGTTCAAAATCCTCTCGTGGGCGTCAGTGCCTTTAACTGCGTTGTATTCGCGAATATTCCAAACCAACAGCGCAATGTGCAACAAGCCAAAAATAACGACACCGGCAATAGCAAAACCGATAATCAATGGCATTGGAATACCACTGGCAATGTCAGCACTCCAGGCACTCGTCCAGTGGTCCCAAGTTGGCATAGGGTAACCCTTATGCGGAACCATCCACATTAGGTACATAAAAAATGCCACTGACATACCGCCAGCGCCAAGTGCAGCTAAGAAAAAGCTAGGATGCCAAGGCTGAGTTGAGTCTCTTCTAAACATGGGAGATCTCCTAATTAGTTAAACCATAATGTATTAGATTTTTCTAATATAATAGAATTCAAATATATTAGAAACGTCTAATATGAATATTAATTATCCCCTTTTGATTTATCGCAAAAGCCTATAAATCCGGTTGCGGATTCTCAATGCGACGATCACTGCATGAATAGATACTGCTCGCCAAGCTGGTCGAGATGACTCGACCATTGAGCGGGGAGGTACTCCCCAAAACGTATCGTCTTCAAGGGGAATTATTCAATGGAGATGCTAGGACTCTATCCAGTCTGGTTTGAGCCGACACTCGGTTCAGGTTGGATCATCGGTATCATTGCGACCATACACGTTCTGTTTTCACACACATCTGTGGGTGCAGCACTGGTCTTCTCTTACCTTGCGGTGGTCGCTTACCGTAAGAACCGCCCAGAGCTTCTCGACTACATTCGTCGTTACGGCCTGTTTCTTTTGGTCTTCTCTTATGTCTTAGGTTCGATTACCGGACCAGGCATCTGGTTCTCAACTACGGTCGGCAGTCCGCGTGGTATCTCTGCACTGATTCATAGCTTTGTCTGGAAGTGGGCAACCGAGTGGGTCTTCTTTGTCATCGAGGTCATCGGTGTCTACATGATCGTCTACTTGGTGAATAAGGTGGATCAGAAAACACACCTGCGCATCAGTATCATCTTTGGCCTAGCCTCTTACACCACCATGCTAATCATTATCGGTATTCTGTCGTTCATGCTGATGCCTGGTAATGAAAACTGGTACACCGAAGGCGGTTACTTGAACGGTTTCTATGGCGCCAACACCTTTGCGCAATTGGCTATGCGAACGGCGTTTATGTTCACCATGACAGCGGTAGTCGGAGGCATTGTTGCCTCTTCAATTAAAGATATCGATTTCCGCAAAGAGATGGTTCGTCGTCTGGCGATTCTAGGTTTGGTTGCGACTGCAGCCGGTCTTGGTCTATTCAAATGGTACCTATCAACGATTCCAGCGACCGCTGAATTGGTGATGGAGAATCGTCTACCGGAGTACTTCACACCCGCTCTAATCTCTGTAATGGGCGGCATCATGGCCTACTTCGCAGCCACTCTGGCCGCACCAAAGCTGCTAAAACCAGCCATTGCGGGCGTCATGACGGTCGTCATTTTGGTGTTCGGACTTTGGCCAGAAGAGGTTGCGCGTGAGTCGATTCGTAAGCCTTATGTTGCAGGTGGATACGTCTACTCTAACCAGGTTATTGGTCGTGATGTTCCGGGGCTTGGTATTCACAGTGAGATCCCGACCATTGAAGAGCATGGCTTCACTAACGCTCTAATCTTCCTTCCCGAAGAGCTTCGCACGGTGACTGATTCTAATAAAGAGGCGGTTGGTCAAGCTCTGGCGTTGAACACCTGTTCAAACTGTCACTCACTGACCGATACAGGGATTCGCCCACTGGCAAATTACTTTGGTGACGACTCAAGCGAGTCGGATATTGCGGCCTACCTAAGAGCTGCACTGTCGAGTGGTACAACGCTCTACATGCCACAAATTCCACTTCAACAAGATGAAGCAGTGGCCTTGGCTAGCTTTATTCGTCAGTTGAAAGATCAATCTATTGCTGTCGCGGCTGATCAGGGTAATCCGATCACTGTGTCTCAGTCTCACTAAGGAGTATCACGATGAATGTAGACTCTTTATACGCACTTCGTGATGTGGCCGGGGTTCCCTCACATCCGATTCTATTTTTAGTGTTAGGTGTCGTCACCTTTGCACTTCATATGTTTGCGGTTCACGTTATGTTGGGCGGTGCAGCGCTGACTATTCGTGGTGCATTAAGCCAAGACAGTTACTGGCGTCAGCTTGCTAATGCCATGCTATCGACCGCAAAAATTGCGGTGTCGGTTGCTGTGGTTATCGGCGTTGCGCCACTACTGTTTGTGCAGGTGATCTATGATCCTTTCTGGTACACCTCTAATGTGCTGTCCGCTTGGTGGGTTATTGGATTCATTATCATACTGTCAGTCGCTTATCTGTTGATCTACCTCTTCTACTTTAAAAATGAAGATCTGACGCAGAATAAGACGAAATGTCCTGGCAGCATGATTCTATCGCTCGCACTGTTCATTGTTGTGGGTCTGATTATGCACACCCTAACCAACCAGATGCTCTCCCCTGATCAGTGGATGGAGTGGTATGCACCGCAGGGGCAGATCGATGCCAGCGGTACTCAGCTTCACTCAATCAACTGGGCGCGTTTCATCTTTATGATTGCTCTAGCAGCACCGGTAACCGGCGCATGGCTTTACGGCTACCGCCACTACATCAGCGTTCGTCCTGGTAGCGACTCGGGTTACCTTGAGTTTGTTCATAATCTGGCGCGTAAACTGCTTGCTCAAGGCTCTGTGGTATCGATTCTTATTGGTGCAATCTGGATGGTTAGCCTGCCAGAGAACCAAATTGAGTTTTTAACCAACCCGATGCTCTACATCACAGCCCTAGCATTGATCGCTTTAGCGATGGTGCCGACTCTGTTTGGCAGCAAAATTAACAACGGCTACACCGCCTACTGGTTAGTAGCGGTCGCCTTTGTAGTGATCGCACTGGTCGCGGTTGATCGTGAAATCATTCGCTGGGTTGCCCTAGTCGTTGAGTCTGGCTACAACCCAATGGACTACCCAATTAACATGGATTGGTACAGCACCATTCTGTTCTTCGCGACTTTCGCAGTTGTCGGTGGCATGGCCTGCACCTACCTAATCACGGTTGCATGGCAGGCGGGACAAACAGAAGGCACCTACACACCATCTGTGGCTATCTCTCGCCTGGGTAACTGGACCATTTACATCATCTTAATCTGGATCGTGCACTACTTTGCCGTCGGATTCTGGGTATGGGCACAGTAAGGAGATGACGATGAAAAAAGTAATGATTTTAAGCGCCCTACTCCTATCCACTTCAGCTTTTGCCGATGAGCGAGCGGAAATTATGGCGAACCCCTGCGCTGTGTGCCACGGCACCAATGGACAGGTTGAAAATTCAGCGTTCATGCCGTTAGCAGGAATGAGTGCCGAGACCTTTGTTAAAACCATGTTGGATTTCCGGACAGGTGAACGCGACTCTACTCTGATGAGAGGTCTTGCTCTTGCATACAGTGACGATGAGATCGCAGCAATGGGTAAATACTTTGAATCACTTGAAGTTGGAGGTGAACAATGATTTCACGTAGAGACTTCCTTGGCATGGCTTTGACTGCTGGTGCAGCAGGTCTGCTGCCACTAAATGCGCACGCTGCAACCGGTAAAGTTGTCGTTATTGGTGGCGGTGTCGGCGGTGCAACCTTCGCTAAATATATGAAGATGAAGGCACCTCAAATTGAGGTCACCATAATTGAGCAAAATCCAATTTACATTCGCCCGTACGGATCCTCTGAAGTGCTCAATGGACACATTGATATGTCTGATCTCGAGGTCAGCTATGATGCTTTAAGAATCAAATACGGCGTCAACGTTGTGATCGATAAAGCAGTTGGACTGGATGCCGATAAACGCATTGTCACAACCGCTTCGGGAGCAAACTTCCCATATGATCGTTTAGTTGTCTCACCTGGTATAGAGCTGCTGTACGAGCGCCTAGACGGCTATTCTCGGGAGATAGCAGAGACTAAAGCACCTTCTGGCTGGATTCCGGGATCACAGACTGCTCTGTTACGTGACCAGATCAAAAACATGCGTCAGGGTGGCACCTTTCTGATCGTAGCTCCGCCTAACCCTTATCGTTGTCCACCTGGGCCATATGAGCGAGGCGCGCTGGTTGCAGAGTGGATGCAGAAATACAATCCAACCGGAAAAGTAATCATTACCGATCCAAAAAATGATTTCGTAACGGGCCCTGACATGCGTCTGGGCTGGAACCGAATGTATGGTTACAACGTCCCTGAAGATCTTCAAGCGGGTATGCCAACACTCAAACAGCACAGTGAAGCTGGCATGATCGATTGGATTCGTGAAGTTGACGGTGGTCGACCACTGTCGATTGACGCAGCAAAGATGCAAGTTGAAACAGAGCAAGGCTTCATTAAAGCTGATGTCATCAATGTTGTGCCGCCGATGAAAGCGGGCAAGATTGCCACAACTTTCGGACTAACCGATCAATCAGGATGGTGCCCCGTAGACCCTTATACTTTTGAATCTAAGCTAGTGGCCAATATCCACGTGCTAGGGGATTCAGCATCCGCTAGCCCTCTCCCTAAATCTGGCTTTGCAGCCAACAATGAGGCCAAAGTCGCAGCGTATGCCATCATCAATCTATTTGCAGGGCGTCCAGTTGAGGAGCCCTCTTGGGAAAACACCTGTTACGCACTAGCCGGTAAAGATTATGGATTCATGGTAATCGGCGTCTACGGAATGCGTGATGGAAAGATAGCTAACCTGCCGAGACCTGGTTTCCAAACACTGGATGTCAGTGAGACAAAACATCGTCTTGCTGCTGTTTACCAGCAAGCATGGATGAAATCCTTCACGGAGGACTCTTTCGCATGAAAAAGTTAATACTTTCAGGCCTTCTTTTAGCAGCCACAACAAGTTATGCATCAGATCAGGTCACACAAGCAACTGAGTGGACTTCTCATTCGCTTCGCTTGGCAACAAGCTCAAGACCTACTGGTGATATATCTCGTGGTAAGGCGCTGAATGACTCTATGATGTGCAGCTCCTGTCACGGTAAAGAGGGGCTACCACCGACTAACCGTTGGCCAGCCGTTGCAGGACAGCTGGAGAGCTACACTTACAAGATGCTGTTGGACTATCAGTCCGGCGCGCGAAGCGAGGATAACCGAGCTAACATCATGACGGCCGTCGCTGACCTAATGTCAGAACAGGATATGTCAGATGTTGCAGCCTACTACGCATCGCTACCAGCACCGACCCTAGCGCAACAGTCAGCACCGGCACTGGTAACCGAGGGTGATAAAGATCGACTGATTACTGCCTGTGCCTCTTGTCATGGTCTAAGTGGCCAAGGTGGTATTAAGGGAACCCCTGCTATTGCGGGCCAAACTGCCGAGACTTTGAAGCGTGCGTTAGAGATGTATCGCAGTGGTGATCGTGACTCTGATCTCTATTCTGTCATGCGACAAGCAAGTCAAAGACTCACAAGTAGTGAAATTGACTCATTAGCCAACTATTATAGTGGAACTAATTAACTATAAGAGCGTTGAGTATGGGAACACTGGTTGGTCAAGGGCACTGTTTAACCTGCCCGATTAGGCCGTCGAGTCTGTTTGGATGTCTAAAAGAGTCCGAGCTTTCGCTGATTGAAGATTTTCAGACGCGTGTCATTAAATTTGAGACGGGCGACATTATCTACAATGAGGGCGAGAGTCTCGGACTGATCTACACTCTTCGAGCCGGCCATATCAAACTGACTAAATTCAACAATGAGGGCAATGCTCAGATTGTTCGCTTAGTTCGTCCTGGCGATCTCTTTGGCTATGAAAAGCTGATCAGCAGTGGCACCTATATGCACACAGCCGAGGCGCTGGAACCGATCGAGCTCTGCCAGCTTTCGGTTGAGAAGTTGAACCACCTGCGTGATCAGAGTGGCGCCATCAACCAAGCCATTATTGAACGTGCACTGCAGCAGGTGATGAAAACAGAAGATCACCTAACCCAGGTAGGTCTACTCAAATCCAAACCTCGTTTGGCTTGGTTCCTGCTTCAATGGGTGGGTGAGACTGCAGAAGCGGTCAGCTTCCCGATCAGTCGAAGAGATCTCGCTCAGTATCTCGGCTTAACCATCGAGACCATTTCACGCCATACCGCGGAGTGGAAACGCCAAGGCATTATTAGCGAATCAAAGAACTTGTTAACGATATCTGACAGAGATGCTCTGCAGGAAATAGCGAACAGCTAAAGGAGTTCCAATGAAGACAGCACAAGATCTAGTCATGGCCGCAAAGGCGACCATTAAAGAGGTCAGCGTTGCAGATGCCGATGGTGCCATTCACGACGCTGAGATCGTTATTGATGTGCGTGAACCGGCCGAATATGAACAGGGCCATCTAAGTGGTGCTATCAATATTCCGCGTGGTCTTCTCGAGTTTAAAATCGGTGGCATGCCGGCTCTAGAGTCGCGTGACACCAACATCGTGATCTACTGTAAGACCAGTGGTCGTGCTGCTCTTGCCGCTGCATCTCTTGCCGAGATGGGCTACCTGAATGTCACATCCATTGCCGGCGGTTACGACGGATGGGTAGAGGCAGGTAAGCCGGTTGTGACCCAGAACTTGCCTGAGTTCGGTTAATCACAAGAGCCACACCCTAAGAATCAAAAACGGCGTTCAAAAGCGCCGTTTTTATTTTTGATTTACTGACTAGGGTTTATAGGCGGCGTTTTGTTGCCAGCCAATAAAACCAGACTGCAGAACCACAACATTTTCTCGTCCCGCGACACGCAGTGCAAAAGTAGCCTGTGCTGAGAGAGAACCTGTATTACAGAACAGAATCACCTTGCCAGTCTCTGGAATCTCGTCGATGCGATCCAATACCTGGCGCCACTCAATGTTGATCGCACCCGGAATAGTCGCTTCTGCGAACTGCTCTGCATCACGAGTATCGATAAAGGTTGATGCTTCAAATACGACTTGATCAATCTGCTGAGGGACCATAATACCCGACTCATACTCTTGAAAAGCCATGTAGTCGTTCATCGCTTCAATCGCCTCTTCGTTGGCAACCGCAGCAGACATATTAAATGTGAATAAAATCGTAACCAACGAGGTCATTAAGGCACGCATCATTAAACCCTACTCTTAAAATTATCAATTGGCTGCATTGTAACGACACAACCTGTAAAACTCAGTGATTCATTTAGACTCTTTTGCCACAAATAAAAGTCTCTCTATAACGTTAGTGCATCAGGCTGATGGACAGAGCGTCTTGGCTGACAAATTAATCACCGCTTCACAACCTGGGTCCTTGGCATGGAAACTAGCCCGCACTCGATAGTCACCTTCCGCAACCGTCCACATACCTGTTTTGATATCAAAGTATGCAAAACGACGAAGAGGTAGATGAAATGTTAGATCAGCACTCTCTCCAGCTTTCAGTTCCAGCTTCTCAAAGTCGGCCAACTCGAGTTCTGGACGTTCAATGTCAGAGTTAACTTCACCACAGTAAATCTGAACAACGGTCTGACCCTGTCGCTGACCAATATTGTTAACACTCACCTTCAGTTCGACATAATCATTAGCCACCTTTCGACAACTTAGATTTTCGAGTTGGTAATCACTGTAACTGAGGCCAAATCCGAAGGGGAATAGCGGCTCAATCTTGTTGGCCTGATAGTGACGATAGCCGATAAACACGCCTTCACGATAAAGCACATGGCCGTCTCGTCCAGGGTAGACCAGTGGGTCATCGGTGTAGGTAGGATTATCTTCCAACTTGACTGGGAAGGTCTGAGGCAAACGGCCGGAGGGATCTTGTTTGCCGAATAAAACATCGGCAATCGCATTGCCACACTCCTGTCCTGGGTACCAAGCCTGCAATATGCCAGATACTTGATCTACCCAAGGCATTTCAACCGGTCCACCCGTTTGCAATACCACTAGGGTGTTAGGGTTAGCACTGGCCACGGCTGCGACCAACTCATCCTGACGTCTAGGGAGTTTAATGCCTTCAAGGTCACTTCCTTCCGTATCCCATTGACCGGATCGACCAACAAACAGGATGGCTACTTCGGCACTTTTTGCTAGTTCTACCGCAGCTTGTATTGCCTCATCCCCTAAGGGTTTTGATAGACCAAAGCGCCAAGCGGCAAGGTCGAGATTGTCCGTATCCTTGGTAGCAAACTCCATCTCAAGGGTATAGGTTTTACCTTCCTCGAATCGATAACTGGCAACGACCTCATCACATCCCTCCTCGAAGAAGGTTCGACCTTTCTGCCAGTGATCCCACACATTGATCACCAACTCGCCATTCACATAGAACTTGGCAAGGCCTGCACTGTGAAGGCCAATATTAAAATCGCCCGTCACCGTTGCTATATAATCAACACTCGCTCGCAGAGAAAATGCGTGTTGATCGACCAGTCCATTCGCAACAGGGGGCAGAATGAAACTCTGGCTCTCATCAACCTCTTCAGTGAAAACCACCTCACCCGAAAGATCTCGATTAGCGAAGTAATCGACTCGTATCTTTTGGTTGACCAGGGGCTCCCAGCGATGATTAGTACACCCCTGTGCATAATGAATAGCATCGCCACCCAGAAGGTTTGTTAATCCCTGCATAGGTGAAACTGAATAGTGGGGATTAAGCATCGAGGAGCCACCGCCCATGATCTGAGCCTCGATGGCATTAGGCCCAATTACCGCAACGCTCTTTAGGTCAGTAGACAGGGGTAGCAAGCCAGTGTTCTTAAGCAGCACACTAGCCTCAACACCGGCACGTCTGATCAGCTGCTGGTGTTCAGGGCGATTATCGGCAATCTCTTTGAACGGCGAAGCATCATTAATAGCACCGCAACGCTCCATCAACTGAACCATGTTAACGGCCAGCTGACGAACCTGTTCAACAGGCACTTCACCGCGATCCACGGCGTTGAGCAATGTGTCACCGCGGTCTCGGGTTGGCCCTGGCATCTCTAAATCTAAACCCGCATTAATGGTTGGTGCCGTTGTTCTAGAACCAAACCAATCGGACATCACAATGCCGTCATAGCCCCACTCGTTGCGAAGAATTTCTGTCAATAACCAGTGATTTTCGGCGGCATAGGTACCATTAATCTTGTTGTATGAGCCCATAATAGCCCAAGTACCCGCCTCTTTAATGGCAGCTTCAAAGGGGCGAAGGTAGATCTCGCGCAGTGTGCGCTCATCAATATCGGAACTGACCGTTGTGCGCTCAATTTCAGATTCATTTCCGATGAAATGCTTGGGTGTGGCAGCAACCCCTGCGCTTTGAAGCCCTCGGATGTATGAGACCGCCAGTGCAGCGGTTAGCTCAGGATCTTCTGAATAGCACTCAAAGTTACGGCCATTAGTCACAGATCGTTGAATATTGATGGTCGGACCAAGCAGCACGTGTGCCGATTTAGATTTAACTTCATCAGCAATAGCGCCACCCACCTTCGCAAGCAGGGCTCGGTTCCAGGTTGCGCCTAAGGCAATACCAACGGGGAAGCAGGCTGCCGTCACACCGCCAAATAGAGAACCACCACCACGTGCACCATTAGGTCCATCAGTGACACGCAGCTTATGGATTCCTAGTCTAGGGATAGCATTAACTGACCAAACATCTTCACCGGACAGTAGAGAGATTTGCTCTCTCAAACTCATCGAATCAATCAGTACCTCAGCCGTCTGTCGGTCAGCCATCACCTCTCCCTTTTATTTATTGGTTTTACCCTTTTAAACGTCGTGCAAAACGTTTCTCAATAGCGGTGATCATAGCGCCCGCAACATCCTTACCGGAAGCCCCCTCAATACCCTCTAAACCTGGGGATGAGTTAACCTCCAATAGAAGAGGGCCTTTGCGAGAACGGATGATATCAACACCCGCCACCTTCAGACCTAGGGTTTTAGCCGCTTTAATCGCTAGCTTGCGCTCTTCTGCTGAAATGCGAACCGAAGAGGCCGAACCGCCTTGGTGTATGTTTGCACGGAACTCGCCTGGTGCCGCAGTACGCATAATCGAAGCGACTACTTTGCCGTCAATGACAAAACAGCGTAGATCTTTGCCATCCGCCTCTTTGACAAACTCTTGTACCAACAAGTTAGCTCGAAGCGCTTTAAACGCGTTGATTACCGACTCAGCTGCTTTACCCGTTTCGGCCAACACAACTCCACGACCTTGCGAGCCTTCGAGTAGCTTTACGATCAAAGGTGCACCGCCGACCATCTCAATGAGGTCATTGGTATCCATCGGTGAATTGGCAAAGCCTGTTGTAGGAATATCCAAACCCGACTTCTGCAGCAGTTGCAGCGAGAAGAGTTTGTCACGCGAACTTGTGATCGCCTCTGCCGTATTCTGAACATAGACGCCAAGACTCTCAAAGTGACGAGCCAGTGCACAGCCATAAAACGTCATTGAAGGTCTAATTCTAGGAATGATGGCATCAAAATCGTTCAGGATAGCGCCACCACGGTAGTGAACCTCTGGATTATCAGCATCCATCTTCATGTAACACTGTTTGATGTTCAAGAAGACCATCTCATGTCCGCGCGCCTCACCCGCCTCAATCAAACGACGGTTTGAGTAGAGATCCGGATTGCTAGCCAACACACCAATTTTCAGAGCAGTGCGAGCTGTTGGGTTCACACCGTACATCTGATTACACTCAGTAATGGTGCGCTCACCCTGCAGACAACTACCTTCAGGATCAACGATCATGCGACCTGACATCGCTTCACGACCCAGCAACATTCTATAACCCATAGAATCACGGTTAGTGAGTGTTAACTCAGCCTCAAACGTTTGATCTGCCAAGGTAATGTTGGTTTTTACAACGTAACGTCTCTCGGCTGTTCCGCTTGATGACTTTACAGTACGGCGATCAACTACCTGAGCTTCACAACGAACAACTAGCTCATCATTTTTTTGCAGAGGGTGGATCTCGAAAGAGACCCAAGTGTCTCGATTACGAGTGAATTTACGAATGTTAAACGCATGCAGTGATGAGGTTTTTGCCCCCGAATCGACACGAGCTTTAACAGCGGGCAGGCCCAATAGAGGAAGGCCACACCACTCCTCAGAACCAACGATCAGTTTGTCCATAATGTTCTCCATTTAATGGGGCGAACCATAGCTCATAAATCCCCAATCACGTAGCTTTTTATAGCAACGATTGGTGAAAAATACTCAGCCTTTATCTGTATATTTTTTAGCCATATTTAATACCACTTTCAAAAAATAGGTCTATATTGAAGGAGATAGAGTTAAGTTACTGAATTCAGGAGTTGTAAATTGCGACGTAGGCAATTTATTAAAAACGCTGCGGGTATTGCACTGCCTGCAGCAATTGGGGGCTTCCCTGCGATTTTAAAAGCAGAGAATGCTCGCCCGACTATTCGTGTCATGGGAACTCACGTTACCCTGCAGGAAGAGCTACGTCTGCGTGCCGAAAAAGAGCTCGGGATTAATATTCAGTTCTACCCAGGCGGTAGTGCTGAAGTACTCATGCGCGCAACAACCAACCCCTCCTCATTTGATCTGTATGAGCAGTGGTCAAACTCCATAAGAGTTCTATGGAATGCCGGTGCGATTCAATCAATCGATACACAACGAATTCAGTACTGGAATGAGATCAATAACCTCTCGAAAAACGGTCAGATTTCGGAGGGCGCCAAGATCGGCCGCGGCGATGCACCACACCGTATTCTCTATGTACAGAAGGATAAAACTTTAGGCCGTGAGCCTAGCCAAAACGTTAGTTTCCTACCCTATGTGCACAACACCGACTCCTTTGGCTATGACTCACGCTACATTGATGTTGGCGAACCCTACATCACAGAGAGCTGGGGCTGGCTCTTAAACGATAACTATTCCGGTAAGGTCGCCATTGTGAACGAACCCACGATCGGCATATTTGATTTAGCCTTAGCCGCTCAAGCAAAAGGACTTATGACCTTTAATGACATAGGTAACATGAGTATCAGTGAGATCGATCAGCTGTTTGAGATCGCAATTGATTACAAAAAACGCGGCCATTTCAGGGGGGTATGGTCATCCGTCCCCCACTCCGTTGAGTTGATGGCGAACAACGAAGTCATCATTGAGAGCATGTTCAGTCCCGGTGCTTCTGCACTCCAAGGGCAAGGGATCCCGTGCATTTACGCTGCGCCGAAAGAGGGCTATCGAGCATGGCATGGGGTCATGTGTCTCTCCAGCCAAACGCGGGGCGAGCAAGAGGACGCAGCTTACCAATTTATGAATTGGTGGTTATCGGGTTACCCAGGAGCCTTTATTGCAAGGCAGGGGTATTACATCTCCAACCCAGAACGCTCTAAACAGTTTATGAGCCCAGAGGAGTGGGACTATTGGTACGCGGGCAAACCCGCCGCTACATCGCTAAAAGGGACAGATGGCTCGATTTCAGTAGCGGAAGGTTCCATAAGAACGGGCGGATCCTACGAACAACGCTTCAGCAATGTTGCCGTTTGGAACAGTGTCATGGACACCTATGACTATACACTGCCCAAATGGAAAGAATTTGTGCTGAGTTAGGGGAGTTGAATGCCTGCTCAAAGAGTTCCTTTTACCACTCGAATTTACACCGGTTATTTTTTAATGGGGCTGATTACCCTTGCGCTGGGGATTATTGCTTTTATCGGGCTCACAACCCTTAACAAACAGTTTGATCAACAAAACGATCTATCGAGCAATTTAAAACATGCAACGCAATTAGGTTTTCATGCAGCCGAGATGCAGAGCCGCGCTGAAACCTTTTTAAGAGTTGGTCAGACACAAGCAGCCGACTCTGTCGACATTGCCTACCGATCTGCACTGTACGAGCTATCAACGCTCTCGTCATTAGAGAGCGAAACAGCCAAACCGATCATAAAACGAGTGGATGCACATCTTCATACTTTTCAAAAGGCGTTTAAGGCAGCTAAAACTCAGCGATCGCGCCGAAAACAGCTTGTAAAGACAACACTTCCCAGTGTCACGAATAGTTGGGGCGCTCTAATCGAAGCCTATCAAAAGCAGACCATATCGGCCGGCTCTTTAGCGATTAGCAACAATATTTGGCGAGACCTATTAATCATCGAAAAACACATGGGGCAATATTTTGAGTCACTCAACCCAGCCGAGCTGGAACTGGTGGATGAGTACTATCAACACGTAATGGGGTTGATTGAAGATCTCTACATTCTAGAGAGCTACCCCCCACAAATCACCCGTTTAGATATCATCCGTGACTCATTGGCTCGCGGTTACTCAACATTCAATGAGGGTGTTCAAACCACCCGAAACTATCTCTTTTTAATTAATGTTGTCATGGCGGCCGAGAGTTATGAAATTAAATATCTTTCTGAGAAATTAACTCAAGAGTTCAGGCAGGCCCTAAGCAGCACACAAGAACAATCTTCAAGCATAGTCAGTTCTTTATCACAGCAGCTAATTGCACTCTGCATTCTCTTTATCTTGATGACGATCATTATCGGCATGGTCGTCGGCAGAAGCATAGAGAGACCCATTGCCAGACTGAGGGAGATTTTTGATCGACTATCCAATGGCGAGCGAAAAGTACCCATCCCAACTTACCACTCTAAAGATGAGATAGCGGCCCTGGCTGTTTCAGCAGAGGCATTTAGGGAAGCCAACGAAAACACACAGAAGCTGCTCGATAAATACCAAGAGCTCAGTTCGCAACTCGATGAGAAGGTCAAACAACGAACCAAAGAGCTCGAGAAAGCGAATCACCGATTAAAGGATCTATCGGTAAAAGATGGGCTTACACAGATCTATAACCGACGCTTCCTCGATGCAAGCTTGGTCGAAAACTTTAATCGTGCCCGACGCAGCGCTCTTCCACTATCGGTTATTATCCTAGATATCGATTATTTCAAAGCGTACAACGATACCTACGGCCATCAGGCGGGCGATACCTGTATTCAACATGTCACCCAAGCCATGAGCCATGTATTTCATCGCTCTACTGATACCGTCGCTCGTTACGGTGGCGAAGAGTTTGTTGCACTTCTATTCGACACGCCTGCACCAGCGGCGCAAGCGCTTGCTGAAAAGCTGCGTAAAGAGATTGAATCGAAAAACATTCCGCATCGTGCATCACCCATTGGCTGTGTCACGGTGAGTTTGGGCTGTTGCACCTGGACACCTGATACAGAATTAATGAGTGGCGAAGAGCTCTTAAATCAGGCAGACAAAGCGCTGTATCGATCTAAAGAGAGCGGGCGAAACCAATTAGGCATCTGTTCTACAAAACCGCCATCAGAAGAGAGTAGCTGAGTATTCCTGCTAACAATGAGTAGAGCAGGCTTCGCGTCCAAGCGCCAACCAACAGGGTTAAAAACGCTGCGATCAGTCGAGTCGGCTCTAACTCCCCGCTGCTGCTACTTAACACCATAGGCATAGCTATACCCGGCAAAATAGCCACCGATGTATAACCCAAAGCTCGCTCAACCGGTTTGGGAAGTTGACGATCACCAATTAGCCCTAAGAAAGAGAAACGAATCGCAAAGCTACCTAGACTTAAGCCCGCAATGATCATCCAAACATACAGATCAGAGTGAATCATACAGCCTCCTTAGAGCGGCGCTTTTCAAGCCAAACTTCCGTTAGATAGCCCACCGCCAATGCCATGACTCCGGCCACCAAAAGTCCCGAACTGAATGGGAAATCTGCAAATAACAAGGTAAACAGGACTGAGGTAAATGCTGCAAGTAGGTGTGGAATACTTCTTAAAAGTGGTGCAACCAAGGCTAAAAATGTGACGGGGACCGCAAATTCTAGCCCTAATTCGGACGGAATTTGATTGCCCACCACCGCGCCAAGGTAAGTACCGAGATACCATAGAGAGGAGACCGGAATCGCAACCCCAAAAAAGACACCTAACCGCTCATCCAACGAAAGCTTGGGGTTTTTATTGTGCTCTAGAGCCGTCACGGCGTAGGACTGATCAAAAATCCAATAGCTTGCTAGTACTCTCTGCCAGAGTTTCGCTTTCCCAATCAGTGGCACTAGGGCAGCTGAGTACATCCCCATCCTCAGGTTCACCGCAAGCGAGGTGGCTAGAATAATGACGGTAGGGGCATTCTCCTCCATAAGTGTCACGGCTGTAATTTGCGCAGCGCCTGCTAATACCGCAAAGCTAAACCCCATCACTTGAAGCACATTTAAACCTGCTTCTGTGGCTAAAAGCCCAAACAGTGTGCCAAATGGAACCATGACCATATAAAAAGGGAGCGACGAGATAAAACCACGCCTAACGCCTTGCCAAAAGAGCTTATTACGACCAAACAACAGAGGTTTCCTTATGGGACGGAAAAAGTGAGAATAGCGTTTCAGTTAGGTCCACTATTGTGATCTTTAGCCAACGCGACAACAAGTAAAAAGAGGAGCTAAGTGCTCGACAAAATCCTGAATGCATTTCGCAATTCAAAATGGCGAGGCTCAAGCTTCATTATCGTGGGTATCGATTTTGTAGAACACCAACTCGCCCAAGCACTGCTTGAGAGAGGTGGAAAAATAATAGCCTTTATCGATGATGAGCCATGGAGCCATAAAACCGAGATGCTTGGAGCTCCTCTTCGATACCCAAGCGAAATAGAAGCACTGGCTCAACGACATGATGTTCAAGCTGTGGTTACATTCAACCAAAGAGCTGAGCTGCTGCCTGATGAATGCATTCAGCAACTTAGTTCAATGAACATACCCACTGTCCAAATGGACCCAAACCTGAGTTTGGAAGAACAACTTAATACGATCTCTTCAACGCTGGCCTCATATGAACAAAAGTAATGCGACACTGATTGGTTTTTCAGCCATAGCGCTCTGGGGTGCCTTGGCTCTGTTAACTCGATTAACGGACAACCAGGTCCCACCCTTTCAATTAATGTCGATGACCTTCGCCATTGCATTTCTACTGATGCTAACCAAATGGCGTAAAGAGGGTCACTGGGGTGTCCGCTATGCTAAGCAGAAAAAACGTGTTTGGCTGCTAGGCGTGAGTGGCTATTTTGGTTACCACTTCTGCTATTTTTTAGCGATGTCGAAAGCACCGGCTGTGCAGGTCAGTCTATTAGCCTACCTTTGGCCCCTACTGATTGTTCTATTCTCTACCCTACTTCCAGGCCACCGTTTTAGATGGGCGCATCTAGTCGGCGCTCTATCAGCTCTAGTGGGCTGTTGGTTATTGATTGGGGGTGGCAGTGACGCCTTCGAACCGCAATACACGTCAGGCTATTTAATCGCCCTAGCCTGCGCTCTAATCTGGTCTAGCTTTTCTGTCACCAGCCGTTTGGCCGCTAATGTACCGACCGATGCAGCCGGCTGGTTCTGTGGTGCCACAGCGGTATTGGCCTTTATCTGTCATCTTGCCTGGGAGACGACCGTCATGCCGGCCAACCTGATTCAATGGATAGGAGTGATAGGCCTTGGCCTGGGGCCAGTCGGCATCGCCTTTTTCACTTGGGATTACGGGGTAAAGCACGGCAACATCCAACTGCTGGGGGTACTAGCCTATTCAGCACCGTTGATCTCGGTCGTACTGTTGGTTCTGTTTGGATTAGCAGAACCGAGTTGGACTCTTGCCTGGGCCTGTCTGGCTATTGTCGGTGGGTCACTGATTGCAGGTTTTGAACGCAACAAAAAAGCCGCTCAATAGAGCGGCTCTTCAATCACTTAGCGGAACTTAAAACGCTGTACCCGCTTTACCGCCTAGCTTCTTCAGGATAATGGCCAGTGGGCAGAACCCAGTAAAGGCTGTTTGGAAAAGGTTCGCACCAACAAAGGCTGTGAACCACAACCAGTACTCACTGACAAACAGTGGGCTAGCCGTTACGCCGAGTGCCAAGCTCAACAAAACCATAAAGCCAGCAAAGGCAAATACCATACGTTCTACAGACATGTTCCGTCCCTCTCAAAGTTGAAATTAAGTGGTTCAACTAGAACCAATATCGATATATTAGTTTTTACTAATTAAACAAGCAACTAATTTATAAAATGCACAGCGACCTCTAACCAAACCGTGTAAAATATTCAGATCGAAAATTTTTAAGGAGTGGGCGATCCCATGAACGAAATCACCATCAAAACACCCGATGATTGGCACCTTCACTTTCGTGATGGCGATATCCTTGCTGAGACAGTAGCAGCTACCGCTCGCTGTTTTGATCGTGCGATTGTCATGCCTAATCTTGCACCACCGGTTCGTAACGCTGCTGACGCAGAGGCCTACAAACAGCGCATCCTTGCTGCACGACCAGCGGGTTCGAACTTTGAGCCTTTAATGACGTTGTACCTTACCGACAGAACCACCGCTGAAGATATCAATGAAGCGGCAAAAGCGGGTATTAAAGCCGTTAAGCTTTACCCTGCCGGTGCTACGACCAACTCGGATGCAGCGGTAACAAACATCGATGGCTTAGCCGATGTGTTCGCTGCGCTGGAAGCGAACAACATGCTTTTACTGGTCCATGGTGAGGTCACCGATTCGCATATTGATATTTTTGATCGCGAAAAAGAGTTCATCGATCAACGCATGGGCCCTATCACTCAGAAGTACCCAACGCTTAAAGTTGTCTTTGAGCACATCACCACCAAAGACGCAGCTGAGTTTGTGCTTGCAGCGGGCGGTAACATTGGTGCCACCATTACACCGCAACATTTGATGTTGAACCGAAATGACTTGTTAGTGGGTGGTATTCGCCCACACAACTACTGTTTACCTGTCTTAAAGCGCAACATTCACCAGCAAGCGCTACGTGATGTCGTTGCATCAGGGTCAGATAAGTTCTTCTTAGGCACTGACTCAGCACCTCATGAACAGGCTAAAAAAGAGACCGCCTGTGGCTGTGCAGGCTGTTACAGCGCTTGGGCAGCCATTGAGCTATACACCCAAGTGTTTGATGAGTTAGGGGCACTGAACAAACTAGAGGGTTTTGCGAGCCTACACGGCCCTAAATTTTACGGCCTACCGGAAAACAGCGGCACCATCACACTGTTAAAAGAGTCCTGGACACTACCAGAGAGCATCACTCTACCGAATGGCCGCCCCATCATCCCATTCATGGCCGGAAGTGAGGTTCAGTGGAAGCTGAAAAGCTAGAACTCACTTGCAAAGCGAGGCGGTATCAGTAAGATTCACGCCTCAAGATAAAGCGCCCGTAGCTCACCGGAGCGCCGGCCGGCTAGATAAAGTAACAGCTTCAGATCCTGTTGGTCGGGGGTTCGACAAATTGTGGCAAGAATTTGGACCGCTGTAAGCGCCCGAAGGGGCGTTGAATCGCTTAAGCGATTCAACGAGTCTATCCCGATGATGGATAGCACTATACAATTCAACAACTCAACGCGCCCGTAGCTCAGCTGGATAGAGTAGCAGGTTCCGATCCTGTTGGTCGGGGGTTCGAATCCCTCCGGGCGCGCCATCTTTACCTGAAAGGCCGAGGTCAGGATTGACCGAGTAATCCCGGGCGCGCCATCTCTACCTTCACCAAGCAAAACCAATCCGTTTAAATGGGTAATTCGACTTTAACGCCAAGCCCACCAAGCAATCCGTCACTAAAGCTTAAATTACCCGAATAGCTCTCTACTACCGCTTTACTGATGGCGATACCAAGGCCTGAACCTGACACTGCAGAATCTTCGTCTAAACGAACGCCTCGTTGAGTTAGTCGAATCATATTCTCTTGCGACACCCCTGTTCCATCATCCTCTATTAAAAGAATCCAACGGTGATTTTCACGTGAGTAGGTTATCGATAACTCAGCTTTTGTAGTCGCATACCTTAGAGCGTTATCAAGCAAATTGCCGATAAGCTCGAGCATATCATCTCGATCATAGGGAAGTTCAGATCTGGGCAGTTGTTTTAGGTGTAACTCCTTACTGGGGTAAATTCGTTTAAAGAGCTCAACCATAGGGGTCAAGTCAGCGTCAGGGGCAAACAATTTGCCGGGCGTTGGTGTTCCTGAAATACGAGCTCGTCGAAGTTCGCGGTCCATCAAATGCTGAAACTCTTCACTAAGGGCTAATGCCTTGGCAGAGTTTCCATTTGAATCTAGTTCAGAGGAGAGCCAGCGCAACTTCTGAATAGGCCGCTTCAGCTCATGAGCTAGATTGCCTAAACCTGTGCGTGATCTCTCTATTTGCGCTGCTGAGCGAGCCAATAATCGATTGAGCGCAGAGGCTAAAGGCGCTATCTCTCGAGGAAGTTGATCCGGGAATTGAATCGATGAACTGATGTCACCAGCCTCAATCGCTTGCCGAACTGGCTCTAGACTAGCAAAAGCTGCTTTAACCATTCGCCTTTGTAGCCAAACGACCACCCCAAAAACAACCACCATGATTAGAATGAGCAACAGCTCTAATAGCCATTGATTGTTATATAGCTCCGTTACATCCTCAGCAACCGCAAGCGTAAAAGTGACATCTGATTTTTTGAATCCTTGGGTCAAAATCATCCAGCGCTGGTCATCATTAATAACCACCGCAATATCAACAATGCCAGGAGCCACTATTGAGACATTAAGCTCGCGATCCCAAAGAGAGCGGGAAAGTGACTGAAACTGATCTGACTGAAGCTTGAAGTAATGGCCCGATTCGACGCGCTGATAGATCGATGAAATTCGATCCTGTTGCAATTGCCACTGATTGTTTTGATCGACACTCAACGCTGTGATAATTGTCTCAGCATCATGACCAAGGCGTTGTTCGATAATGTCATCAACAAACGAGCGAACAGTTAGATGTAAGGGCACTAACAGCAGAACAGCAAGAAGCAGCAGAAGTTTAGTTAAGCGAGATTGGAGCTGAAACTCTATAGAGTATCCCTGCTTTGACATATTAGTTGCTCTTATCCCGCTGAACGATGTAGCCCTGGCCTCGTTTAGTCTCAATAAAATCTTTACCAAAGTATTGGCGAAGACGGTTGATGTAGACCTCGATCACGTTGCTATCTTTGAGCATCTCCTCTTCATAGACATGCTCACTCAGTTCCGACTTGGATATGATTTTACCGGCATGAGTTATCAGATATCGCAGTAATCGAAACTCTTTACCAGTTAATGCAATATTATGACCTAAAGCATCCCTCGCTTGCTGGGTATCTATGTTTAAGGTGACGCCCTGACAAACCAATGTATTGTCCGCACGCCCTTGTTTGCGACGCATCACAGCTTCTATTCGTGCTTGAAGCTCTTCAAAGTAGAAAGGTTTGGTTAAGTAGTCATCGGCTCCGTGCTTTAGACCATCCACCTTCTCTTGCCAGGAGTCGCGAGCCGTAAGAATCACAATGGGGGTATCAATACCCGCACCTCTCAGGTTAGATAGCACCTCAATTCCTGGGCGTTTAGGCAACCCCAGGTCGAGAATAATGCCGTCGAATGACTCCTCTAGCGCAAGAAATTCGCCATCCACCCCATCTTGAGCTACTTCAACGGCAAAACCCGACTTTTGCAGTTGGGGTCTCAACTGGTTAATGAGTTCGATGTCATCTTCGATAAGCAGAAGGCGCATGCTTAATCCTCTAACTTCTCTTCAAGAAGCTCACCACTAGCTGCGTCGATATAGTACTCACGCACCTCCCCGTCACCACCAAGAACTTCAAATTCATAGATCAATTTGCCATCTTTGCGTTCTAGCTCAAGATCTAAGATTTTGCCGATAAATGTCTGTGCGTGTCTGTCCTGTAGTTCCGAAAGTGAGAGGATATGACCCGACTCCAACAACTCCCTCGCCTCCCGCTGTGAGAGGTTATCTCCCGCATTAGAAGGCAACGAAAGTGCTAGGAGATTAATGATCCCAGCGGCCGTGATTCGGAATATTAACCGAGTCGTCATCAAAGTAGCCCTGCTCTGCTCTATCCCCATGACAAGCCTGACACTGGCTAAAACTACCAACATCTGGATTACCGGTTACCATACGATCCGGTACCTCATCATGCTTCTTTTTAAAGTAACGTAACTCAGTAATACGCAGTGGTGTAGCGTTATCTGATACGCTGCGTAAAAACTTACGTGCCCTTCGATTTGAACTGTTTTCAGCCGCATTATCAACCAGATACTGAGTAATCGCTTGTTGTGATGTAGGGTCCAACTCGGCATTTTCACCAAAGTGATTGTCTAAATTACCCATCATCTTCTGCCAACTTCGCTCAGGTAGAAATCCTGTGGGATAGGCCATATGACAGGCTGCACACTCATCAATATAGAGCTGGCGTGCTGGCGAGTTATCTGTCTGTTTTAAAGCGCCATTTCGACGCTCACCGTACTCATCGTCGTCATCATGACCGAAGATTTTCCAGCCCTCATCAGCGGAGGCGACATTAACAACACCAACCATTCCAACCCCTAGAGCACTGGTAAGCAGTGTCGTACCCGCAATCCAACGGACCGTTTTAATGCCAAGTTTCATATTTCTATCTCGCTCTTATTGATTAGATAACCAGAGTAGGATGTCTCCTTTCTCTGCTGGGGTGCACTCGCGGCCAAGCGTCCATTTACAGTTCCTTAGGAACCACTTATTAATCTTATGATCCTGCGTAAGTCGCTCCGGATTTACGCTTGGCGCTAGAGGCTCAATCGCCTTTTTGGTTTTTGCATGCTGGCCTACCTGTTTCACATCAGACCCATGACAGGTTGTACAGCTCTTACCGTTAAAGTCTCGGTTCCACAACGCTTTACCTGCGTCTGCATTAGCACTTTTACCACTAGCCGCCTCGAAGGCTGCCACCATGCGATCACTCACTGGCGTTGCATTTGCAGCCACTACAAAGAGTGAACCTATCAGTGCGATAGCAAATTTATTAATTCTCATCGCCCTTCTCCTCGATCTCTTTTTTCCCGTTGATCATCGCTCGAACTAGGTTTTCCCCATGGACTAAACTGCTGATTAAGACACCTGATATATGGAACAACACGAAGGCTAGAACTAGATTAGCAACGGCCTCATGAACGTCTTCCATCCAGTACCCTGAAATCGACTCTACCCAAGTGCCAGCAAGCGGTCCTATGCCATCTGGCGCTACAGAAGCCATGCCTGTAAAAGTGAGTAATCCAAGAGAGAGAAGCAGGACAATCACCATTAATCCACCTGCCGGGTTATGCCCCACATAGTGTTTAGGACGCAAAGCAGCCAGATCAATCAGATAGCTTTTAATCGTATTTATACGGTAAACAAAATCGCTGAAGCGTGCGTGGCGGGTGCCAATAAAACCCCACACAATACGGAAAGCTACTAAAGCGGCAATGGTATAACCGGCCCAGAAATGTAGAGTGTCAAATTCGTCTGCACTTATCCAAGCGATCGCAAAGCTCAACACGAGCGCCCAGTGAAAAACACGGACTAATGGATCCCAAACCCTGATCTCTTTTTTCATTGAATACTCCAAAGGTTTATTCAAATTTCTCAACTTGAATGAGATCTTGCCTTGAGCAAGATAAAACCAAGCTTAAAAATTTATTATGAGATTGGAGTTACAAAAAATTGAGGAGAAGCAGCTAATAGTGCTTCTTTATGCAGTGCGAATTTAGAATAGCTTATTGGAGATATCCGTCTAATCGGTTATCGCTTTCTGGCACGACCGCCAGACCCACTGGAAGACTTTCCGCTTTTAGCCGCGCCACCGCGTTTTGCTCCTCGATCAGGATGCTTGGTTGTTGGTTTACGCACGATCGGTTTGCCTGCAGCATTTCGTTTTGGTCCGTTGGAATTGGGTTTTTTACCCTCTCCGTGGCTATTACGATTTGCATGCCCTTTCTTGTGTGTGGATTGAGAGGGCTTTGATCTGTTCGGGCTGCGTGACTTACGTGTTCCGGGCTTCGCCTCTGACGAGGAGTGCTCTACTGATTTTAACAGTGTTGTTAACTCTTTTTGTGTCAGATCTCGCCAATCGCCAAGCGCTAGGCCCTTCAGGTCGACGTTCATAATGCGGGTACGCTCTAGCTTTACGACCTCATAGCCAAAATGTTCACACATACGGCGAATCTGTCGGTTAAGCCCTTGAACAAGCGTTATGTTGAACACACGAGTATCTAACTTTTTCACGGGGCACTTTTTGGTCATTGTGCCAAGAATGGGGACTCCGCCCGCCATCCCTTCTATGAACGCCGGAGTGATCGGTTTATTAACCGTGACCACATACTCTTTCTCGTGGTTATTACCCGCGCGCAGGACTTTGTTAACCAAATCGCCATTATTGGTCATAAAAATCAGACCCTGAGAGTCTTTATCTAGACGGCCGATTGGGAAGATACGCACACCGTGATTAACGAAATCAACGATATTGTTGGGACGTGAGCTCTCTGTAGTCGATTCAATCCCTACAGGTTTATTCAGGGCTATAAAGACGAAGTCATCGGGCTCTGGTGGGTCGATCATCTGACCATTGACGCGAACCTGATCTCCAGGGTGTACTTGGTCTCCAATCTGAGCCCGTTTACCGTTAATAAAGACATTACCCTGTTCAATAAAGCGATCGGCTTCTCGTCGAGAGCAGATACCACTCTCACTGATAAATTTATTGAGTCGCTTTGCTGAACCGTTGAACATGGCTTAGAGTAATCCTGATTAATTGATCGTCTATTGTATCGATCGAACCAGGCTTCACCAACTTAGACCGCAGATTCATAAGTGAAAAAATGACAAACATAACCGCTTTGCTCTTGGCCCTGTCTGTAACAGCACCGGTATTAGCCGATACAGATAACTACACCTTTATATCGGGAAGTGATATTTACGAAGCTTTATCACAGGAGTCGATGGTCGTTCAGGGGTATGTGTTAGGCGTGACCGATGCACTGAAGCACAGCACAGATTCCAGTAGCTGTTTTGTGATTCCTATGCGTCCCGATGCGGATGCCGTTATCTATTCAACCTATTTAGACTATTGGCAGAACCGCCAAATTCCCGACAGTGGAACTGAGGCAATCACTCAGATGATGCTAAACAACTTCCCTTGTGCGACCAACGTCGAAAATAACTGATATCTCTTAACAATTTACGTTAATTACTAATCAATATACGTTTTCAGGCCGTAAACTTTGAAAATTGATAAATATCAATCTATTGTTATGGGAGAAGTCAGAAATTGACTGCAAAGTTAATTCTGATACTTCTAAAAATGGAGAACATCATGAATCTTAAATTTCTAGCCGCAATCCTTACATCGTTGATGATGGCTTTCGCATTTGTATCACCAGCTCATGCAGCTGATGAGGGCGAAGCAAAGTCTATCTACTGCGATGACGGTTCACTTTGTGTACCAGAGGGTGAGCCAGAACCAGAGTGTGATTAATTTCAACACTCAATAATTATTAAAAAAGAAACATCACTGAGGAATCAAACATGATCCGTAAATCTCTTGTAATGGGCCTAGTTGGCGTAGTTGCTACAGGTATGGCGAGTCTTTCAATGGCTGGCTCTCACTCGGACGACAAACCAGTCGGCATCACTGGCGACCTAATGTCGATCGAAGTCATGCACAATGGCAGCAAAGTGACGGTTGAGCGTAACGCTGACAACCAGAACACTGTTAACCCATCATTCGCATTGACTTCACGTCCTTGTCCTCCTTTCTGTATTCAGCCAATGAAACTAGCACCTGGTGTTGAAACCATTGGTGAAGTAGAGATGATTGGCTACATGGAGAAAGCGTCTGCAGGTGACGACTCTATCCTAATCATCGACTCACGTACTCCAGACTGGGCTGCGCGTGGCATGATCCCTGGTGCGATCAACCTACCATGGACAGCGCTATCAACTCGTAAAGGTGCTGACCCAATCTCTATTGGTGAGATCTTCACTGACACATTCGGTGCTGAAGAGTTCGACGGTCTTTGGAAGTTCGGTAACGCTAAAACTCTAGTAATGTACTGTAACGGTATGTGGTGTGGCCAGTCGCCAACTAACATCAAAGCACTTCTAGACTTCGGCTACCCAGCACACAAAATCAAGTGGTACCGTGGCGGTATGCAGAACTGGGAAAACCTTGGCCTAACTACTGTTAAGCCTTAATTGGGGTTTTATACCTAGTTGAACAAAAAAGCGTAGTTGTTAATGACTGCGCTTTTTTTTGCCCAAAAATAAGGAAGATCCAATGAAAAAAATTCTAATCGCATCACTGGCCGCTCTCACACTGGCTGGCTGTAACTCTGCTGCAACTAAAACAGAGTCGGCTGCAGCAATCAAACCTGTGGGTATCACTGGCAGCCTAATGTCGACTGAGGTCATGCATAACGGTCAAAAAGTCACTGTCATGCGTAACCAAGATACTAAAAACACCGTAAACCCTTCTTTCGCCATGACATCACGCCCTTGTCCGCCATTCTGTATTCAGCCAATCGTACTGGCACCCGGTGTTGAGACCATTGGTGAAGTTGAGATGGTCGGCTATATGGAAGCGGTCTCATCAGGTGATGACTCAATCCTTATCATTGACTCACGCACCCCAGATTGGGCTGCTCGCGGTATGATTCCTGGAGCTGTAAACATTCCATGGACTAAGCTATCGACACGTAAGGGGGCAGACCCTATCTCTATCGGCGAGATCATCGTGGAAGATTTCGGTGGTGAAGAGTTTGATGGCTTATGGAAGTACGGTAAAGCTAAAACTCTAGTGATGTACTGTAACGGTATGTGGTGTGGCCAATCGCCAACCAACATCAAAGCGCTGCTTGATTTCGGTTACCCAGCTGACAAGATCAAGTGGTACCGTGGTGGTATGCAGGATTGGGAAACACTCGGTTTCACAACCGTTAAACCCTAAGTCGTGCGTCCCTAAGGATAAGGATAAGAGAGCTTCGGCTCTCTTATCCTTTCACCTTTAATCTTCTCATCTTTTAGTCTAAAGCCAATCCCACCGATCATCTCTGATCCTCGATAAAGCACTAAAACAGTCACAAGTTGCCCCTATATGCTAGTTATACCAACCCCTTACATCTTAAAACGATAAGAACCAAAGATAGCGTTATTTCGAATAAAACTAATAATCGTTATAATGCGCGCAGAATTTTTAGCCTTCGGTCTAGGTTACCCACAAGGTAGCAAGTAGAGCCGACTTCAATACAGAGAGGAGCAGCCAATGAAAGCAATCATTTCTAAGGCTTCAACAGCACTATGTACTCTAGGTCTAACGTTTGTAGCTCTATCAGCGCAAGCCGTTACTTCTGAAGATGTCATCGCAGAACGTCTAATGCCAGTAGGCAAAGTGTGTCTACAAGGTGATGAAAGCTGTGGTTCAGCTTCTGCAGCACCAGCGGGTGGTGCCCGAACTGCAGCGGATATCGTCGCGGTTTCATGTAACTCTTGTCATGGTGCAGGTGTATTAGGCGCTCCTAAGATCGGCTCTGGTGAATGGGCTGCACGCCTAGATGCTAAAGGTCTAGACACCTTGGTTAGCAATGCAATTAATGGCATCGGTGCAATGCCTCCCCGCGGTACATGTTCTGACTGTACTGATGATGAGATCAAAGCATCAATTGAGTACATGATCGCTCAATAAGCGATACTCGATAAAAAACAGCGCCTATAGGCGCTGTTTTTGTGTGTACTATCAGAAATCATCCAATAGATTTTTTAATCCAGCCAAGGTCTGTTTGCCTCTGACTCGGTTTCGTTCTGGATCGACTTCGCCATGCCCTTCACGCTCAATATCCTCGTCGGGCAGTTCGTCTAAGAATCGACTCGGTTCACAACTCTGCCACTCTCCAAACTGTTTACGCTTCTTCGCTAACGTCATCGCTAAGGTACGCTGCGCTCGTGTGATACCCACATAAGCGAGACGACGCTCCTCTTCAATGGTGTCCGATTCGATGCTATTTCGGTGCGGTAGCAGATCCTCTTCCATGCCCATTAGATAGACATGGGGGAACTCCAATCCTTTCGAGGCGTGTAGCGTCATTAACTGAACACGATCGGAGTCATCCTCCTCCTCTTGGCGTTCTAGCAAGTCGAGCAGCACAAGTCGCGCAATCGCCTCTTCAATGCCCGCATCTGGATCATCTTCTTGGATACGCTCCAAGGAGGCACGAAGGGAGTCGACTAGGAACCAGACATTCTGAATACGCTTTTCCGCGATAATATCGCTTGAGGCGTTAGCGGTAATCCACTCTTCGTAGCCAATTTCGGCGATCAGTTCACGAATCGCCCCAATGGGATCCGACCCCAAACAGAGTGAGTGCAAACGCTCTATCATCTCAGTAAAGGCACGCAGCCGAGCCAGCGCGTTGGGCTTCATAACCTGCTCGATACCCAACTCATCGACCGCTGCAAACATGCTGATATGTCGCTCGGTTGCATACTCCCCGAGCTGCTGCAGTGTGGTAGGTCCGATCTCTCGACGCGGCAAGTTGATGATACGAAGGAAGGCGTTATCGTCGTCGCGATTGATCAACACTTTGAAGTAAGCCATCAAATCTTTGATCTCGGCGCGAGCAAAGAACGAGGTGCCGCCGCTGAGCTTATAAGGCACCTTAAAGTTCTGCATTTTAATCTCGAGCAACCTGGCTTGGTGATTGCCACGATAGAGCACAGCAAAATCTTTAAAGGGTGCGCGCTCTCGCAGGTGTCGTTCCAGAATCTCGGTCGCGATGCGCTCACACTCCGCATCTTCACTGGGTAGGTGTATCAGACGCAGCGGATCACCCATGCCCATTTCGCTCCACAGCGTCTTATCAAACACGTGGGGGTTGTTCGCAATCAAGGTGTTAGCCGCCTTGAGTATGCGGCTTGTAGAGCGATAGTTCTGCTCTAGCTTTACTAGTTTTAAACTTGGAAAGTCGTGCTGCAGTTGGGCCAGATTCTCTGGACGAGCACCACGCCATGCGTAGATCGACTGATCATCATCACCTACGACGGTTAAACCTGTACGATGCCCCACCAGCTGTCGAACTAGACGGTACTGTGACAAGTTGGTGTCTTGGTACTCATCGACTAACAAGTAGCGAATGCGGTTTTGCCAACGCTCTAACACCTCTGGCTTTTGATCAAACAGCCGCACAGGCACCAAAATAAGATCATCAAAATCGACCGCGTTATAGGCACGAAGGTGGCGCTCATATGCCTCATAGGCTCTGGCGCAGAGAATGTCGATCGGCTCTGAGACAGTCTCCAGAGCCTGTTGAGGCGTGATCATCTCATTCTTCCAAGAGGAGATTTGGCTCTGAACGACATTGATCTTATCCGTGTCCTCATCGTGATGGACTAGAAGATCTCGAATTAAGATGCGACTGTCTTGGTCATCAAACAACGAAAAGCCTGGCTTCATTCCGAGCGCTTTATGCTCACGGCGCAAGATGGTTAGACCAAGATTGTGGAAGGTTGAGACAATCAAACCGCGTGCCGCTTTACCCTCCACCAGCGACATGACTCGCTCTTTCATCTCACGCGAGGCTTTGTTGGTAAAGGTAACCGCCGCAATGTGGCGCGCCTCAATGCCGCACTCTTCAATGAGATAAGCGATTTTTCGCGTGATGACACTGGTTTTCCCTGAGCCAGCGCCAGCCAATACCAGCAGTGGACCACTGATGTATTCGACGGCTTCTTTCTGACGGGGGTTAAGGCGTGACATGTTTGATGAGCAGACTCGATATTAGGGCGCACAGTGTACACCCTGACATCAGCAAGCCCAAGATCTGCTCATCAGTTAAAGCTGTCGATAGCTGAGCGCCTCCATAATGTGGCTGTTTTCGATCGCCTGATCTGCATTCATATCCGCCAGTGTGCGAGCCACGCGAAGTGCTCTATGGCAAGCCCTAGCGGAGAGCTGTAAGCGTGTCGCTATCACCATAAACTCTTTTGATAATGACTCTGAAGCATTCAGCTCTTTTTGGACTTCACTGCCTGTTAGCTCAGAGTTGAGCTTGCCCTGCCGATCATACTGTCGCTGCTGACACTGACTAACTCGCTTACGAACTGCGTCAGAGCACTCCTCATGCGATTCGCCCAGTAATAGCTCCTCTGTGGGCACCGCACTCAAAGCCAGACGCATATCAAATCGATCCAACAATGGGCCAGAGACTCGACCCTGATATCGATCGATTAGAGCCTGAGAACACTGACATCGCTCGGTCCCATCAGCGTAGTAACCGCAGGGGCAAGGATTCATCGCCGCCATCAAAGAGAAACGCGCAGGGTAGGTCAGCGTGCCCGCCACTCTAGAAATACTGACCTCACCGGTTTCAAGCGGCTCTCGCAGAACTTCCAGAACAGAACGGGGAAATTCTGGCAGCTCATCCAGAAATAGAACCCCTTGATGCGCCAGTGAGATCTCACCCGGCCTAGGGGAAGATCCACCCCCCACCATCGCCCGTGATGAGGCACTGTGGTGCGGTGCTCTGTAGGGTCGTTCACCCCGAAACAATCGCTCGACCGGCAAACCCGAGACCGAATAGATACTGGCCGTTTCGATACAACTGGATTGCGAAAGTGGCGGTAGGATCGATGGCAGTGCTTGGGCCAACATACTTTTACCACTGCCCGGAGGACCGCTCAAAAGCAGGTTATGCATTCCACTGGCGGCCACTTCCAAGGCACGACGGGCCATCGGTTGTCCCCGAACTTCTGAAAGATCTACGGGGTAACTCGGCGGATAATGAACTGGGGGTTGAGGGTCTATTTCAGCTAGCTTTTCAGCACTCAACGCCTGACATAGATCGTACAGCGTCTTAGCTGAAAGTTGTTGCTTAGCACCCGCGAGAGAGGCTTCTTGGCTATTATCGGGGGCAATAACAATCAGTGAATCCGCTTCAGCACAGGCATAGGCGGCCGGAAATAGGCCTCTAATAGGGTGCAGTTTGCCGTCCAAGCCCAATTCTGAGTAGAGCTCTGCCTGCTGCAGGTGAGTTGTTTTAAGCTGATTGGATGCCAACAGAATGCCAAGCGCAATGGCTAGGTCATAGCGTCCGCCCTCTTTGGGGAGATCGGCCGGTGATAAGTTAACGGTGATTCGTCGTTGCGGGTATTCAAAGCCGGCGTTTAACAGTGCACTGCGCACACGCTCGCGGCTTTCACGCACCGCGGTCTCTGCCATACCCACAATTGCAAAGGAGGGTAAGCCTCCTGAAAGGTGCACTTCAACGCGAACGCGAGGTGCCTCGATACCGAGCTGAGCTCGGCTATAAAGAGTTGCCAATGCCATGACGCCATCCTTGGGTCCTGCAGTTGGCCTAGCGTTGCTTTAGGACTCTTTTGACTCCAACTCAGCAACCATCGCTTCCAACTGCTCTAATTTTTCTCGAGTTCGCTGAAGTACAGCGGCCTGAGCGTCAAACTCCTCCCGAGTGACTAAATCCAGTTTAGCAAAACTTGATTGAAGTACAGTTTTAATTTGCTGCTGCATCGCCTCCTGACCTGGAAGTGATGAGTTACCCTGAAGGAATTGGGTCATCGTCTGACTTAGGTTTTCAAACATCTTAGGATCAAGCATCTCAGCCCCCTTTAACATCGATATGCGTCTCAATAGATGCACTATACCAGAACCCTTTTAAGACAAGCGTCTATGATCACTATTTTAGCCTCAATATGGCGCACCAAAGTAGTGCATGCACTTTTGTGGTGCATACTGGCGTGCACTATAAAGGTTGATAAAACGGTAAAGAGACCCATGAAAAATTTATAAGTCAATGTTTTATAAGTTATTTTTAAAAGTTGGCACAAGTTTCGCAAATAGAGTTCACAGGAAAAAATTAATCCTCCCTTTTCACATTAAGGAGAAATCTGATGAAACTAGTGTCAGCCGTAATTAAGCCATTCAAGCTTGACGACGTGCGCGAAGCGCTATCAGAGATCGGTGTACAAGGTATCACCGTGACTGAAGTTAAAGGCTTTGGCCGTCAAAAAGGCCACACCGAACTCTACCGTGGTGCAGAGTATGTTGTGGACTTCCTACCTAAAGTTCGCCTAGACGCTGCTGTCTCTGATGAGATCGTAGATCAGGTTATCGAAGCGATCACCAATGCTGCGCAAACCGGCAAAATTGGCGACGGTAAGATTTTTGTTTCAGCGCTTGAACAAGTGGTTCGCATCCGTACCGGTGAGACCGGCGACGAAGCTCTATAACGTTTTGATTTTTGGCCTTATTGGAGGGCATAACAATGGAAGAACTTTTGAATACAACAGCTGGTGATGTTACCCAGCTGAAGTACGCACTCGATACCTTCTACTTCTTGGTGTGTGGTGCGCTGGTTATGTGGATGGCGGCAGGCTTCTCAATGCTAGAAGCAGGTCTTGTTCGTTCTAAGAACACCACTGAAATTCTAACTAAGAACATCGCGCTATTCGCGATCTCTTGCATCATGTACTTCGTTTGCGGTTACGCGATCATGTACGGCGGTGACTACTTCCTATCTAGCATCACGGGTGACGGTGTTGCCGATGAGTGGACCTACGCGCCATCAGCTGACTTCTTCTTCCAGGTGGTATTCGTTGCAACAGCAATGTCTATCGTATCGGGTGCAGTGGCTGAACGTATGAAACTATGGGCGTTCCTAGCGTTCGCGGTTGTGATGACAGGCTTCATCTACCCAATGGAAGGTTCTTGGACTTGGGGCGGCAACGCTGTATTCGGCATGTACACTCTAGGTGATCTTGGTTTCTCTGACTTCGCGGGTTCAGGTATCGTCCACATGGCAGGTGCTGCAGCAGCACTAGCAGGTGTCCTAATGCTTGGCGCACGTAAAGGCAAATACGGTAAGAACGGTGAGATCAATGCGATCCCTGGTGCTAACCTACCAATGGCAACACTGGGCACATTCATCCTTTGGATGGGTTGGTTCGGCTTCAACGGTGGTTCGGTTCTAGCAACGTCTGACGTTGAGAACTCAAACGCAGTTGCCGTTGTCTTCATGAACACTAACGCAGCTGCGGCTGGCGGTGTAGTAGCAGCACTAATCACAGCGCGTCTACTGTTCGGCAAAGCGGACCTTACAATGGCACTTAACGGTGCACTAGCAGGTCTAGTAGCGATCACAGCAGAGCCTTCAACCCCTTCTGCACTACAAGCTCACATCTTCGGTGCGATCGGTGGTGTTCTGGTTGTCTTCTCTATCCTAACGCTGGATAAACTAAAAATTGACGATCCTGTCGGTGCGATCTCTGTACACGGTGTTGTAGGTCTTCTTGGTCTACTACTAGTACCAGTAACAAACGACGGTTCTACTTTCTCTGGCCAGATCATCGGCGCCCTAACAATCTTCGTATGGGTATTCGTTGTCAGCCTAGTGGTTTGGGGCATCATCAAAGCTGTGATGGGCATCCGAGTGACTGAAGAGGAAGAGTACGAAGGTGTCGATATCTCTGAATGTGGTATGGAAGCGTACCCAGAGTTCGTCACTTCACGTAAGTAAAATGAAACTCAGTTTCTGTTGAAACCCGGGGTGTAGCGATACACCCCTCTTCTCAGCCCTACCCCCAGGTAGGGTTTTTTTTGTTTCTGGACAAACAGGTTGATCAGGAAACTTGAAGGTTAAACCATCCATGTACATAATGGATGAAAATTTACAGCGAATTGGGACAGTTTTGCCTGCCCAGTTCAACAAGGAGAAACTATGAAACTGGTATCGGCAGTTATCAAACCGTTCAAACTGGATGATGTGCGCGAAGCGCTGTCTGACATTGGTATCCAAGGTGTTACAGTGACTGAAGTTAAAGGCTTCGGTCGTCAGAAAGGTCACACAGAACTTTACCGTGGTGCCGAGTACGTAGTGGACTTCCTTCCTAAGGTAAAAATTGAAGTCGCGATCGACGACGACATGCTAGATCAAGTCATTGAAGCGATCAGCTCTACGGCCAATACTGGCAAGATCGGTGATGGTAAAATCTTCGTTATGCCAGTTGAGCAAGTGGTACGTATTCGTACTGGCGAGACGGGTTCAGAAGCGCTTTAAGCTTCGATCCATTTCAAAAATGCCGCTACCGATCAGTTCGCTAGCGGCATTTTTATATCTACTTGAAGCCCCGTTGGCGCGAGGTTTTGGAACTGAACCTCCCCACCGACGCGTTCAGTCGCTCGAGTCACGATACTCAAACCCAAACCGTAACCGCCTGAGTTGGCCCCACGTCTAAATGGCTGCCCAATCGAATCTAGAATCGATTCTGGTAATCCGGGTCCATTATCAACCACTCGAATCGTTAGCCTGCCGTTATCAGTAGCGACAGATACCTTAATCAACGTACCCTGTGGCGTGTGATTGATGGCGTTATTCAACAGATTGCTGACGACTCGACTCAGTGGCTCACTGCGAATGGTTGCTCCATCAGTGACATCAAGTGATAGATCGAATTGATGCTGTGGGCCGCTGACACGAGCGTCCTGCACCAGATCTCGACACAGCAGCGCCAGATCCAAAATCGGCGCGGTTGCTTCGGCATCTCGAGCTCGGGCCAGTGTGAGTATTTCAGAGATCAAACCATCTAATTTAACGCACTCTTTATTGATGCGTTGCAGGGTACGATCATCCTCACCCCACTTCTGCTCCGCCAAACCTGCGGCCGCCTGAAGACGGGCTAAAGGTGCTCGCAACTCATGCGAGACATCCTGCAGAAGGTGCCGTTGGCTATCAAGCGTCTGCTCAACGAAATCAACCATCTGGTTAAACTCACGGGCTAGCTGGCCTAGCTCATCGCCTCGTTTGACGAGTTTACCCTCCGCGCGACTGCTTAAATTACCCTGTTGATGCAAGCGGCGAACAAAGCCCTTCAAGTCGTTAATCGGTCTAACGACCAACCAAGTGACCAGAAGGCTGCTGCCAAAAGATACCGCTATCACCCACAACACCTGGAAAGAGAGTAAAAATCCCCACATCCGCTCAAACAGCTCTTCATTCCGTTCAGGTGGGAAGTAGACGACATAGGGGGTGCCATCTGCAGCGATGATCTCGGTCACCATTGCATCCTTGGGTTGTGCCCGTCGACCCGATGAGTAGATCAGTTGATTAGATCGCTTCTCATAGATCCAAAGCGGTAAACGACGGCGCTGCTCTTTACGTTGTAATCCATACTGATAATCGGAGATTAACTGCTCTGCGATGATGGTGGCTTTCTGCTTTTGACTCTCGGTGCGATCGGGGGTATCGGTAACGGAGATGAACAGGGTCAAGCTGATAAGAATACCGAGTGTGCTAACCAGCCAAACAGCGCCGAAGATGCGCCAGAATAGATGTTGATACCAGCGCATTAACTCTCCAACCCAACGACCATCTGGTAGCCTTCACCACGGACTGTTTTAATCATCTCGGCTAAGCCAGGCTTTGCCTGCTCAAGCTTCTGTCTAACACGGCTGACGTGGACATCGATCGATCGATCGTAAGCCGTTAATTTGCGGTGCAGTACCTGTTCGGTCAGCCACTCTTTTGACGCAACCTGCCCGGCACGCTCCATCAATAAAGCAAGCACGTTAAACTCAGCAGCGGTTAGCTGTAACTCTGTCTCATCAACACAAGCCACTCGACGAGCAGGGGTAAGATTCACGGCCCCAACCGAAAGCGTCTGTTTGTTAGTCTCCTCTTTAACGGGAACAGACCTGCGTAACACGGCACGAATACGCGCCAGCAGCTCACGTGGGTTGGCCGGTTTAGACAGGTAATCATCGGCTCCCATCTCTAAACCCAGGATGCGATCAATATCATCCCCTTTACCGGTCAACATGATGACGGGAGTAGAGACCTTAGGACGAACCTGCTGCAGCAACTCAAGTCCAGATAGGCCAGGCATCATGATATCGAACACACAGAGATCAAACTGACGACCGGCATCAAACAACTCGATAGCCTGCTCTGCTGATCCTGCTTGGGTTACTGAGAAGCCTTCATTCTCAAGGTATTCACCCAACATATCCGTCAGATCCAGATCGTCATCAACTAACAGTATTTGTGTGCTCATGTTCACTCCTATTTAAGCCCAGTTTACGCGTGACAGGTTCAAACTCCCAAAACTTTACGCAACTTTACGAACTCGAAACCCAACTTAGCATTGCCTTCAACAATAATAGACAGATCGAAACGAACAACGAACGGAGAGTTCACATGAAAAAGACAATCATCGCTTCAATGACAGCTGTCACAATGACTTTTGGTGCGCTAGCCGGTATCGCCCACGCAGACGGTAAAGGTGGCCCAAAAAGCGCTGAAGATCGTGTTGAGAAACTGACTCAGAGGTTGGATCTAACCGTTGACCAACAATCACAGCTTTTAGCTATGTTCACAAAACGTGATGCGGATCGTGAACAGATGCAAGCGACCCTAACGCCAGAGCAGCGTGAAAACATGAAAGCCAATGCGCGTGATGGCATGCGTGACCAGATGCACAAAGATATAAAATCGCTGCTGACAGAAGATCAAATCGCTCAGTTCGAAAACATGCACTCTGGTAAAGACGGCCACGGCAAAGGTGGTAAAGGCGGCAAACACTAAGAGACACCACTGCAGGCTCTGAATGAGTTTTTGAAACCGACAATAGGTTAGAACCTGTTGCAGTGTGGGGAGCTTCGGCTCCCTTTTTTGTTTCTCTTGACCTGACTAAGTCCACATAGTTAATTAGACCTAAACTATAAGGAGCCCCTAATGAAATTGTTACGAGTCGGTGCCATAGGGCAAGAGAGACCTGCCATTCTGGATAAGGATCAACAGATTCGAGACCTCTCTTCTGTTGTTCAAGATATCAACGGCGTTCTATTATCGGATCAAGCGCTCGAGAGATTAAGAGCGATAGATCTCGATTCACTTCCAATTGTCGATTCATCAGAAAGAATCGGCCCCTGTATTGGTGAGGTTGGCAAAGTGGTCTGTATCGGCTTGAACTACTCAGATCATGCCGCAGAAGCGGGTATGGATCTTCCCACAGAACCCGTTCTCTTTATGAAAGCCACCAGCGCGATTTCAGGCCCAAATGACCCCATACAAATTCCACGTGGTGCCGACAAAACAGACTGGGAAGTCGAGCTGGCCATCGTCATTGGCAAAAAAACAAAATACATTTCAAAAGATCAATCGATGGATCATATTGCTGGCTTTTGTCTTGCAAACGACCTATCCGAACGAGCTTTCCAACTTGAGCGTTTAGGCAGCTGGGACAAAGGGAAATCCCATGACAGCTTTGCCCCTATCGGGCCCTACTTAGTGACCAAAGATGAAATCGTTGATCCGCAAAATCTAAGGATGTTTACAGAGATTAACGGTGAGCGTTTCCAAGATGGAAATACCAACACCATGGTGTTTGATGTCAAAACGATCGTCGCCTATTTGAGTCAATTTATGACCTTGGAAGCTGGCGACGTCATTATGACGGGGACTCCCCCTGGTGTCGGTATGGGGCAATCACCGCAGAAGTATCTTAAGGCTGGCGATAGGGTGCGAATTGGCATCGAAGGGCTAGGAGAGCAAGCCCAGCTCTGCATCGATGCTTAAAACGCGTAACTAATGACCGAATCACCTGAGTTACTGACCGCTAACACGGGGAAGCGCTCGGGGTGAGTTTTGGCCTCATTAAGCTCTGACTCACTGGTGGGCAGTAGATTTGCCTGCAAAAAGTAACCGATCAGAGCTTTACGAATCTCAAAGGCTTCAAGCTGCTCCAGGTCAAAATCATCGGTGACCAGTCGCTGTTGAGCCGCTGTCAGTGCGTCATTAACGACTAACCGAACGGAGAGTGATTCATCCCAAGCATGATCGACCGGCAGCTCATCCCCACTCTCTTTAAGCGTCAGAGCACCGCGGAAACGACTTAACACAAAGTCACGATAAGCATTACGCTCCCAACAATAGGCACGAACATGCAAACGATTACTGGCACTGATGATCGCACAGGGTGTAATCGATCGATACGATCCCTCTGGATTCTGCATCGATACATAGACCGCGTCTATCCGGCTGCGATTCTCAATGCCTGCCAAGATCGTGGCTAACGCCCCGGGCGCAGTCGATCGATTCAATACGGGTACAGAGAAGAAGTCAGGGTTCGCCGGAGTCGATAGGCGGGAGATGGTGATCAAGGAGTCAGCTGAATCTGGTATCAGCTTAGGCTTAAACCCTTGTGTGGGTTTGTAACTGCGATCAGAAGGCGAATAAGGGCGAACATTTTCAGGCGCGAACTCACAGTAGGTATTAATTGCCTCTTGCGCCTCTGGACGAGCAATACCAAAGGCCCCAACCAACATAGGCGCGGTGACCTCACGCTCCCACAACAGCTGACGTTCAATGAACCTTAAGCGCTGAAGTTGTGGCCATGATGTTTCGTTAATCGTGACTGCCATTGCTCTTTCCCTGCCTGAATTGTCGTAAAAGATTCACATATTAAAAGGTAATAGTGAACCCTTCGAAGACCAATCAATGCTAAAGCACATGATATTATTGGAAGTCATTGCATTAGAGAGAGGCATCATGAGATCAGTAGCCGTTTTCCTTGGAGCAAAAGACGTTAAGAATCTTGCTTATAAAGACGCTGCAGTTGAGCTGGGCGAGGCATTAGCAAGCAAAGAGATCACTCTGGTCTATGGAGGGTCCAATACAGGATTAATGCGTACACTCGCTGACGCAGTTCTTAATGCAAATGGGAAAGTAATTGGGGTATCTGTTGATGCACTAGCCCACCATGAAGCACCACATGATCAACTCACAGAGCTTCACATTACGGCCAATATGCATGAACGAAAATCGAAAATGGCTAAGCTAGCAGATGGTTTTATCTCAATGGCAGGCGGAATAGGAACGCTCGAAGAATTCTTCGAAGTCTATACCTGGGCAAGATTGGGCTTTCATCAAAAACCAGTAGCGCTACTTAATACAGATCACTATTTCGACCACATGCTTCAATTCTTAGATCATGCGAAAGATGAGGGATTTGTGGATCTTCAAGCACGCAATCAGATCATTGTTAATAAAGATCCCAACGACTTGCTTCACCAAATGCTCCAGAGTGTTTAAACGTGTCTCTGAGATATCTAATAATCATTGCAATGTTAAGTTGTGGCGCCCAAGCTGACGAGCGTCCCATGATTGATGCTCATTCGCACCTAGATTCAACCTACCTAGAGCAATTGACCATAGAAGACATTATCGAGCGACTCAATAGAAACAAGATTGATCGCATCCTAATTACCAGCCGCAACAATAACGAGACGCTAAAACTGGCAAAGCGTATACCCGGCCGCATAATTCCTTTCGCATCGATTTATACAGCCGAGGCTGATAAGGCGAATTGGTTTCACTCAGCAGAAAGCTAGCTTATGGAAATGCCAACCGACTGTTTCCAGTAGAAAAATAGCTCTGCATGAGCAGAGCTATTTTTTGCTTCTATGATTGATCTCTAACCTGTGGTTGTGGTGGAAGAGGAATTGGCTCTTTTGGCCAATCCGCAGCAACCTGATCATTTTGATCGCTTTCGTCATATTTCCACATATGCACCTCCTTATTTAACAGATAGAGGTAGATTGCTTGAAAAATTAGATAGATAAAATTAAATGTTTTCTATTAAATGCATAGATTAATATCTATTCTTTGAGCTTTAAACATGAAACGTCCGCACTCTCATATTGGAACCATACGACAACTGGAGATTCTTTTATCAGTCTACAAACATGGCTCTATAACGGCCGCTGCAAATGTCCTACATCTATCGCAACCAACTCTTTCGATGCAGCTCAATAAGCTATCAGACTCCGTCGGAACTGCATTATATTCTGTTGTAGGGAAGCGAATTGTATTTACCGAAGCTGGGCATGAAACCATAAAGTCAGCGAGAGAGATCATTGATAGTCTTGAACGTCTAGATATGCGCATCTCCAACCTTCAAGATATGAAAACGGGCACACTGCGCTTGGCTGCTGTAACAACAGCTAAATATTTAGCACCGCACTTAATTGGTGATTTTGTAAAAGAGTATCCTGGGATTAGTGTGGATTTTAAAATCGGTAATAGAGGACAGATGATTCAGACACTGTCTGAGGGTGAAAGTGATTTCTTTATTTTCAGTCATCAGCCGGATGAACCAGACTTAATACTCCACCGCTTTGCCCCAAACTATCTTGTGCCAGTCGTTGATCAGCACCATTCTTTCCCTAGTCATAAAAAAATGACTATTGATGAGTTCGCGAAAGAGCCTTTTATCGCAAGAGAACTAGGCTCAGGGACACAGCTAGCGATTGATGAGCATTTTAAACAACTTGGCATAAAGCCAAACATTCGTATGACCGTTGCGAGCAACGAGGCGATTAAGCACTTTATTATGTCAGGATTGGGAGTATCCATATTGCCAAGGCATAGCTTAATTCTGGGCGGAGCACTAGGATTACGCGAAATACAAGTAGAGCACCTTCCCGTAGAGGCAGATTGGTACTTAGGCTATTTTAAAGGGCGTGAACTGTCTGTAGTGGCACAAACCTTTTTAGACTATGCCTTATCACAACAACAAAACGCTGAAATCATGCTTGAGCCAGCATTTATGCACAATGAGGCGAAATGAGGCGAAATGAGGCTTAAACGTTAAAACAGTTAGCATGGTAATATGAAGTAATAATTTTAGGAGTCAACAATGCTTGGTACCGCCCTTTGTAACAGCGCAACACGTGTCATGATGCTGGGTTCTGGCGAACTCGGTAAAGAGGTTGTCATCGAACTTCAGCGAATGGGTTTAGAGGTAATTGCCGTCGATCGTTACGCCAACGCACCTGCTATGCATGTCGCTCACCGAAGTCATGTCATCAATATGCTGGATGGTGATGCACTGCGTGCCGTCGTTGAGAGCGAAAAACCGGACTACATCGTGCCCGAGATCGAAGCCTTAGCAACCGAGACACTGCTTGAGCTTGAAAGCGAAGGATTCAAGGTAGTCCCTACCGCACGTGCCGCGCGTCTGACAATGGATCGTGAAGGAATTCGTCGCCTAGCGGCTGAAACACTGGGGGTACCGACTTCAGCTTATCGCTTCGCAGATACTGAGGCCGACTATCAAGACGCTATCAAAGAGATTGGCATTCCCTGTGTCGTGAAACCGATCATGAGTTCATCCGGTAAAGGGCAGTCGCTGGTTCGTTCTGAAGCGGATGTTGCACCTGCATGGCAATACGCTCAAGAGGGTGGCCGTGCTGGTAAAGGCCGTGTCATCGTTGAAGGGTTTGTCGATTTTGATTACGAAATCACTCTTCTGACGGTCAATGCCGTCGATGGCATCCACTTCTGTGCACCAATTGGTCACCGCCAAGAGGGAGGTGACTACCGTGAATCTTGGCAGCCACAGGTGATGTCGGAGCTTGCTCTACAACGCTCACAAGAGACCGCTCGCAAAGTGGTCGAGAACCTAGCGGGTTTTGGCATTTACGGTGTCGAGCTGTTTATTAAAGGCGATGAGGTCTACTTCAGCGAAGTCTCACCGCGACCACACGATACAGGATTGGTCACACTGATTTCTCAAAACCTCTCTGAATTTGCGTTGCATGCCCGTGCGATTCTCGGCTTCCCTATCGGTAACATTCGCCAACTTGGCGCGTCGGCATCGGCGGTCATATTGGGTGATGGGCACTCTACGAACATTCAATTTGATGGGGTTAAAGAGGCTCTCAGTGATCACGACACTCAACTGCGTCTATTCGGAAAACCCGAAATCGCAGGAGGTCGCCGATTAGGCGTGGCTCTCTGTCAGGCTGACAGTGTAGAAACGGCCATCGAGAGGGCGATCACTGCTGCTGGCAAAGTTAGCATCAACTACTGATCAGAGACCCTATATGTCACGACACGGCGGCGGCCGGCACTACAAGAGCGACTCCAATAGCAGTAACACTGTCGGCATGGGCGAGGCTTGGTCGGTTATTAAAATGATCTGGCCTTACTTGTGGGAGTATCGCCGTCGCATGGCGGTCGCGTTTCTGATGTTGATCTCCGCCAAGCTTGCAGTGGTTGCTATGCCGCTGGCTTTGAAGCAGATCGTTGATGGTCTAGATGCCTCGCTGAATCCATTGATTACAGTACCTGTTGCGATGGTCGTAGCCTATGGGATGCTCCGTTTTGGCTCGGTCTTCTTTGCGGAAGCTCGCGATGCGGTGTTTAGCCGAGTCACAGAGCGAGCGATGCGCCGGATGGTGCTCAAAGTCTTTCGCCACCTCCACTCATTAGAACTGGACTTCCATCTCTCTCGGCAAACAGGTGGTATCTCTAGGGACATTGACCGTGGCAGTAATGGCTTCAGCTTTTTAATGCGGATGATGGTCTTTAACATCGTACCAACGCTGATTGAGATCAGCCTCGTTGCGGCCATTTTGTTGTTCAACTTCAGTGTCTGGTACGCATTGGTGGTTGTGGTCTGCGTCGGCATCTACATCTACTTCACCATACTCACTACCGAATGGCGCAACCGCTACGTGCGCGAAACCAATCAACTCGACTCTCAAGCCAATACCCGAGCCATTGATAGCCTGCTCAACTATGAGACCGTGAAATACTTTGGCAATGAGGAGTATGAGGCCAGCCAGTACGATAAAAACCTAGCCAGCTGGGAAACGGCTCGTTTGAAGACTCGTATGACGTTGATGATTCTGAACAGCGGTCAGGCATTCATCATCTCACTTGGGATCATTTTAATGCTCTGGTTGGCTGCAGAGGATGTTGCGAGCGGAGCCATGACCTTGGGTTCGTTAGTCATGATTAATGCCTACATCTTGCAGCTATTCATGCCACTTAACTTCCTTGGCATGGTCTACCGTGAGGTGCGTAAAGCTCTGACCGACATAGAGAATATGTTTGGGTTATTGAAGAAGCAGCCTAAGATTGTCGACCGACCCGAAGCAAGCGATTTAAAAGCTCAGGGGGGCGCCATTTGCTTTGACTCCGTCAACTTTGCTTACCACCCCGACCGTCAAATATTAAAGGGTGTCAGCTTCAAAGTAGAAGCGGGCAAAAAGGTCGCCATCGTCGGGCCAAGTGGGTCGGGAAAATCGACCTTAGCGCGACTGCTGTTTCGATTTTATGATGTTCAGTCGGGGCAGATCTGCATTGATGGCCAGCCGATCGACCAAGTGACACAGCATTCATTACGACAAGCGATTGGCGTGGTTCCGCAGGATACCGTCCTGTTTAACGATACGATCTATAACAACGTGGCTTATGGACGCCCAGGTTCAAGCCGAGAAGAGGTGCTCAAAGCGATTGAGCTGGCCAACCTCAATGACTTCATTGCAGCACTCCCTGAGGGGGTGGATACCCTGGTTGGCGAACGTGGCCTAAAAGTCTCTGGCGGTGAAAAACAACGCATTGCGATTGCCCGCGTGATTCTGAAACGCCCACCCATTTTGCTCTTTGATGAAGCGACCTCAGCGTTGGATAGCGACAATGAGCAGGCGATCCTTAACGCCTTTACATCACTCTCGAAAAACCATACGAGTTTGGTGATCGCGCACCGTCTGTCGACGATTATCGATGCCGATAACATCCTAGTGATGCGCAAAGGCGAAGTGGTGGAACAGGGTACTCACACAGAACTCCTTGCCCAACAGGGCGTTTATGCTGGTATGTGGTCTCTACAGCAACAATAGAGAGCAATCGCCTCATCTTCGATAAGGCTCCAATCCAGTGCTGGAGAACTATTGGCGCTCTGTTGGAGCGGTCTTAAAAAGGCCGCGATAAATGCACTCAGGCACCAAAACGAATCTTAAAGCTTTCCATCAAAGATTAATCTGAATCTATGTACTATGCTAAGTAAAACAGTATCAATTTGGAGTGATCAATGAACGGTGAATTCCTTAGTGGCGGCATGATCGTCACCTTAGCTTTTGCAATCTTCTTCCTCGTACTCGCCTGGTCTGCCGTTAAGGTTGTTCCACAGTCACAGGTATTTGTCGTTGAACGTTTTGGTAAGTTCTCCAAAACCCTGAACGCAGGGATCAACTTTATTGTCCCTATGATCGACCAAGTGCGTCACCGCATCTCTATACTTGAACGCCAGCTACCGGCCTTTGAGATCAGCGTCATTACCAAAGATAACGTTGAAGTGATCCTAGAGGCGACCAACTTCTACCGTATTACCGATGCGGCCCGCTCGGTCTACCGTATTCAGAACATCGATCAAGCCATTCAGACGACAGCCGAGTCGATTGTTCGCTCTGCAGCGGGCAAGCTGGACCTTGATGAGCTGCAATCATCACGCGCTCAGATGAACGAAGAGATCCTGACCAATCTGCAAAAAGCAGCTGAAGTCTGGGGAATTGAGATTACTCGTACTGAGATCACCGATGTTCAAGTGGATGAGCAGACCAAAGAGGCGCAACGTCAGCAACTCAATGCAGAACGTCAGCGTCGGGCACAGGTTGCGCAGGCAGAAGGCCAAAAACGCTCTGTGGAGCTGAATGCAGAGGCACAACTCTACGAAGCACAAAAGCAAGCTGAAGCGGTAAGAGTCGCGGCCGATGCAGATGCCTATGCGATAAAAGTGAAAGCCGAAGCGACCGCCGAGCAGACGCGCATGATAGCCGATGCTATTAATAACGGCGGGCAATCGGCGATCAACTTCGATATTCTACAGAAACAGGTTGCAGCACTGTCTGAGGTTGCAGCAGCTGATAACAGCAAAACAGTGATCATGCCGACAGACATCACTAAAGCAATTGGCTCATTAGAGCTATTAGCACAGACCGTTGGCGACGGATTAAAGAGTAAATGATGGATTTTTTTACAAACGGAAACGGCTGGCTGATTCTTGGATTGGGGCTCATCATCATTGAGATGGTGTTGAACCTCGCTTACATCTCTATCAGCTTCGGTATCGGGTCAATCCTAACGGGCCTATTGATTAAGTTGAATCTGATCCCGACCCTATTGGATTCTGGCGTAATCGATGAGCTACTGATCGTCGGTATTATCTCAGTGATCACGCTGATTGCTCTGCGCGCACTGTTCAATAAAAAGAGTGATCAGGATATCAACCAGTACTGATCTATCGCCTCATCCTCGATAAGGCTCCAACCCAGTGTTGGAGCTCTGTCGGCGCACTGTTGGAGCGGTCTTACAAAGGCCGCGAATAAGACTGATCAGAAATCATCTTCTGAGTGCGGTGTAATGTAATAATCGCCATACCCATCCACTGAGACAGAAAAGTGGATGGGGTGGCAACAGACCGTACAGTCACAGACAAACATCTCTGCCTCATCGGGCTCGTAGACAATCTCGATCATCTCCCAACAATAGGGACACTGTACATTTTGACTGGGTAACATGGGCGATCTCAGCTTAAAGAGTTAACATCTATAAGTGAGCTTTAACCCATTGGATCACCCAATGACTACTCGGAATCTTTACTGCGCTTTTTCGCAAAGCTGGCAGAGACGTAGTAGATCAGCAACAGAAAGGCGCCAATACCGTACTGAAGTAGAGACACATCAAAGCGTGGCGGACCGCCGTTAGCAATGGCGTAACCCCCAGCAATTGAGGCCAGCATCCAAGCTAATGGTAGCGAGAAGAGCTCTTTTTGCGGCGAGCTCTTTTTCTTAAACAGCAGATTGCCGATTAACCATACCAACACCCACACACCGATCAACGAAGAGAGTATTGAGAGTAGTATTGCTGTCATATCGGCTCCTTAATTAAGTTGAGAAGTGACTCGAGCGATCAGTCCGCTCTCTCTTCCGCTTTTTTTACACGAATCATATTACGGCCAACCAGTGTGTGGTTTAGGTTTTTAACCGCCGCCTTCGCTTCACCTGGTTTAGGCATTTCAACAAACCCAAAGCCCTTCGATGTGCCCGTTTTCTCGTCCATCACCAAGGTGCAGTACTGAACGCTACCAAAACCTTCAAACAGCTCTTTAAGCTCAGCTTCTGTGGTCGAACGATCCAAATTACGGACTAACAATTTCATAATTAACTCTCTCTATTCAGCAGAAGGTATCGATGTAGAGTTGCTCTACTTTATCGCGAGCCCACTGCTGTTTGCGTAAAAATTTTAGGGATGACTTAACGGATGGATCGATCTGAAAACAGTTAATATCGATCCGCTCGCCCAACTCATCCCAGCCGTAATGATCCACAAGACGCTCGACAACATCAGCTAACTTAACGCCGTGCAGTGGATTATTCGGTTGATTGTCCATCTTAATTGACGCGCTCGAACATCAGATCCCAAACACCGTGGCCTAACTTTTCACCCCGTTTTTGGAACTTAGTCACAGGGCGGAAGTCTGGCTGTGGCGAATACTGACCTTCGCCCATCTGGTTTTGATAACCCTCTGCCGCACTCATCACTTCCATCATATGCTCTGAGTAGGGCTCCCAGTCAGTCGCCATATGGAAGACACCGCCAATCGCCAGCTTTTGACGAATGGTTTGAGCAAATTCAGGCTGTACGATGCGGCGTTTGTTGTGTTTCTTCTTATGCCAAGGGTCTGGGAAGAAGAGCTGCACACCCGCCAAAGAGCCATCCGGTATGCACTGTGCCAGTACCTCGATCGCATCTTCACAATAGACGCGAATATTGTCGACCCCTTCGGCACGTGCATCAGCTAACAAACGACCAACACCGGGAGGATGCACTTCGATTCCAATAAAGCCCTTCTCAGGTGAGCGGCTCGCCATCTCTACCAGCGACGCGCCCATACCAAAACCGATCTCTAGAGTGACGGGGCGATCATCGCCAAACAGAGTTTTAAAGTCGACCATGCCATCTTCAAGTTCTAGCCCATACAGAGGCCAGTTCTCTTTCATTGCACGCTCTTGCCCTTCTGTCATGCGTCCAGCGCGTACGACAAAACTTCTAATCGTACGGTGTGGGCGCTGCTGTTCTGTGTCACTCATTGTTCTATCCGTAAGGTTCGTAACGACCAGGCAAACAGTGCCCAGCCAATAATCATTAATATACCACCGATGGGGGTGATCGCTCCTAACCAACCAGTATCAGTTGCGATTAGCAGATAGAGGCTGCCACTGAAGATCAACGTCCCTGCCAACAGCGAATACCCAGCAAGGCGCCAGCTTTTACTATTGAGTTTAAAACCGGTAATACCGACCACCATCAAACCTAGAGCCTGCCAAAACTGGTAATCCACAGCGGTGCTGAAGGTTTCAAAGCGAGCAGCTGACAGGGTGCTTTTCAGTAAATGGGCACCAAAAGCGCCAAAAATCACCGAAAACATCGCTAAAAGCGCACCAATCATCAAAAAACGTTTCGCGTGCATCATCACCTCATTTGGGCCGCAAGCATACACAAAAAAAGCCGCTAATGCGGCTTTTTCACAACACTTTCATCCGTTAGATAACGACTAAAGCGTTTTTAATTTTCTTCATCGCGTTCTTTTCAAGCTGACGGATACGCTCTGCAGAGACCTCATACTTAGCGGCCAACTCGTGCAGCGTTGCTTTTTCATCAAGCAACCAACGCTGTGCCAAGATATCTCGACTGCGCTCGTCCAACTGGCCCATCGCTGCGGCTAACTGGCGGTTAGAATTATCTTCCCAATCCTGCTCTTCAAGTAGCTCGGCTGGATCGGCAGACTTGTCTTCCAAGAACAGTGCCGGTGCAACAGGCGCACTCTCTTCAGAATCATCAGCAGCAGGCGCATCAAAGGCCATGTCAGTGGCGGCCATGCGACCCTCCATCTGACGCACTACTGCAGCATCAACGCCTAGATCTTCTGCGATCGCTTCAACTTCATCGTTGTTCATCCAACCTAGGCTCTTCTTCTGTGAGCGTAGGTTAAAGAACAGCTTACGCTGAGCTTTGGTCGTCGCAACTTTAACAATACGCCAATTGCGAAGAATGAATTCATGCATTTCGGCTTTGATCCAGTGAACAGCAAAGCTCACCAGACGAACACCGACGGTTGGATCAAAACGTTTAACCGCTTTCATCAAACCAACGTTACCCTCTTGGATCAAATCACCGAGAGGAAGGCCGTAGCCTTTGTAGCTGCGCGCAATGTGCACAACAAAGCGCAGATGTGACATAACCAACTGGCGAGCCGCATCAAGGTCTTGCTCAAAATGCAGACGCTCGGCAAGCTCCCGTTCTTCCTCTGGAGTGAGGATAGGGATAGTGCTGACATTCTGAACGTAAGCGTCAAGATCGCGCCCCGGAGTCAGATGTTCAACTAATTGCAAGCTAGTGCCCATTTCTCTTTAAACCTCAAAAACTTTCGTTTTTTACACTGTTTTAAATCGTTTTAACTGTCTAGTTAGACCCAGTTTTGACAAAAAAGTTCATTAGGAATTACTAATATTTACCAACACTGGACCCAAAAAGATACCAGAGTGACAGATAAACGCAAATCCGGCTAAATCCGATCAATCAGAGCCTTGATTTAACTGCCCCATCTGTCTGGATACAGCAATGAATGCCCCTATCCATCCTAGTATAGTCCCGCCCACTAACAGCGCCATGATTAATGACAAATCAGGTCCCTGAAGATCAAAACGACCAATATAGAGCTCTGTTAACTCAGCCAATGGCGCTTCGACAAGTGCCAGTGAGAAGTAAACCAATACTAGGCTCAACAGTGCACCAAAGTGTCCGTACAGCAGTCCTGCATAGAGGAATGGGCGTCTCACCCAAGCAGCGGTAGCGCCTATCAACAAACTGACCTCAATCTCCTCTTGGCGACTGCTGATCATGGTACGAATGGTGTTAGCGATCACCAGAAGCACGGTCATACCCAATAACAGCGCCAGCACAAAACTGATGCTGGAGAATGAGCCTAAAATCACTTCGAGACGCTCTAACCACTCTACGTCTAACTCGGCGACATCCACCTCTGGCAAGGCTGCCATGCTTTCACGCAGTGCTTTCATGGTCGCAGGATCTTGATCACGCGGCGTCGCGAGCACAACCGCTGGGAGTGGATTCTCATCCAATAGGTTGATCAGCTCACCCAGTTCAGAGTGGCTTTTAAACTCGCTGGCACCTACATCGCTACTGATCAATTCAACCGAAAGTAGATCATCACGCAGCAGGAGTGAACGGCTGAATCGATCTAACTCGTCGGCTTTGAGTTCTGGGCTTAAATAGAGTGCAAGCTGAGGCTCAAAGTCAGTACCCGGTGTCAGCTGTTTCAAATTACCCAACAGCGAATACATAAAGGTTGGCACAGCGAGTACAACCGCCAATAGCAGCAGTGTCACCAGCGTCGACAGTCGATTATGTAGAAGACGCTTAACGGCATCGGCACTCTCTAGACGGTGCTGTACCGCCCAGTGTTTAACGCGTTGCCAACGGCTGACGCTGATATCAGAGGCGCCGCGTGATCGAGTCTCACTACTGGACATGACGCAGTCGCCCCTTATCTAAAATCAGCACTCTATGACGCATTCGCTTGATCAACGCCACATCATGGGTCGCGATCAAGACGGTCGTTCCAATGCGGTTGAACTGCTCGAATAGACTCATGATGTCGAGAGAGAGTCTAGGGTCGAGGTTACCGGTCGGCTCGTCGGCAATCAGCACCCTAGGCTTATGAACAATGGCACGCGCAATACCGATACGCTGCTGCTCGCCACTCGATAACGCCTGTGGGAGCTTCTGCTCTGACTCCAACAGTCCTACTCGATCGAGTGCCGCGCGTACGCGACGACCAATATCCTCTTCGTTATAGCCTGCGATACGCAGTGGAAGTGCAATGTTCTGGTAAACAGTGCGATCTTCTAACAGACGATGATTCTGGTAGACCACACCCAGGGTTCGGCGATATTGCGGAATCTCGCTGCGAGACAATTCAGATAGATTTTGATCACCGACCCACACATCACCACGGCTAGGTTGCTCAACGCGCGTCAGCAGTTTTAACAGGGTACTCTTCCCTGCTCCCGAGTGGCCTGTCAAAAAGGCCATCTCGCCCGACTCCAATGTAAAGTCGACAGACCTTAGGGCCTCTTGACCAGAGTCATAGCGCTTACTGACGTTAGTGAATTGAATAGCCGCCATAGGAGTTAGTCGAACAACGCCTCAACAAAAGCTTTCGCTTCAAAAGGACGTAGGTCATCAGCTTGCTCACCGACACCGATGAATCGAATAGGCAGACCAAACTGTTTGGCGATGGCAAAGATAATACCGCCCTTCGCTGTGCCATCGAGTTTCGTTAGGGTAATGCCCGTCACGCCCACCGCCTCTTTGAACTCTTTAGCCTGGCTGATGGCGTTCTGACCCGTACCCGCGTCGAGTACCAACATCACTTCATGTGGCGCCGAAGGATCTAACTTCTGCATCACACGAACAACCTTCTGTAACTCTTGCATCAGGTTATCTTTGTTCTGCAAACGACCCGCTGTATCTGCAATCAATACATCAACGTTTTTCGCTTTAGCTGACTCAAGCGCATCAAATAGAACAGAGGCTGAGTCTGCACCGGTATGTTGAGCAACCACTGGGACGTTATTTCGCTCACCCCAAACCTGAAGCTGTTCAACCGCCGCGGCACGGAAGGTATCACCCGCCGCTAACATCACCGACTTACCTTCACCCTGATACTTCTTGGCCAGTTTACCGATGGTCGTTGTTTTACCGACACCGTTAACACCCACCATCAGAATCACCATTGGGGATTTGTCACTCTGTAATTCAAGCGGTTGATCAACGGGTTCTAATAGCTCGGCCAGCTCCTGTTTCAGAGCCGCCTGCAGAGCGTCGCCATCCGAGAGCTGTTTACGCTCTACACGATCGGTTAAACGTTCGATAATCTCTGTCGTTGCCTCAACGCCAATATCGGCCATCAGCAACAAGGTCTCGATCTCTTCCATAAGATCTTCATCGATCTCAGGGTTACCGGCGAAGAGGGTTGTAATCTGCTCAGTCAGGCCGGCTTTCGTGCGACTTAGACCGGATTTAACACGATCGAAGAAGCTTTTTGTTGGCTCTGGCTCTGGCTCTGGCTCTGGCTCTGGCTCTGGCTCTGGCTCTGGCTCTGGCTCTGGCTCTGGCTCTGGCTCTGGCTCTGGCTCTGGCTCTGGCTCTGCAGGAGTCTGTTCAACCTCCACTTCGGTCTCAACAGCTTCTGGCTCAACCGTCTCTTCTGCAGCTGCTGGCTCAACTACCTCTTCGACTGCGTCTTCAGCAACAGGCGGCTCTTCAACGGGCGCTTCGTCAACCGATGGTGTTTCAACTGGGGCCTCTGTAACGCTCTCTTCAACGCTTTTTTCTGAAGCAGAATCCTGAATAGCCTCAGTTTTATCCCCTTTCAGATAACGCATCATCACAATCAAAATGACGACGGCAAAAGCGGCCGCAACGTAAGGGATAATGGCTGGATCATAGCCGTTATCAAGCATCCAGTTGTAGAGAGATTCCATAGTCTAAACAGTCCTAATCAGAGGGAACTAAACAGTCAAAATATAAGTCCAGAATTCTACCACATCAGACGCTGTGAAAGCCTATCTATTAGCCTAAGCTGAGGTTAAAATTTCTGTTTACCTAAAACTGCTTTGGCAGAGACCTTTTTCAATGAGCCCTAGACGCAACAGAAACAGCAAACCCGCCCCTCATAATCGAGCAAATGACTCGTTCGTTCGCATCATCGGCGGAGATTGGCGCTCACGAAAACTGAGCTTTCCAGAGAGTGAAGGACTTCGCCCAACACCGGATCGGGTTCGAGAAACGCTATTCAACTGGTTACAAGCTTACACACCAGCAGCCAAATGCCTGGATCTGTTTAGCGGCAGCGGTGCGCTGGCGTTTGAAGCGCTGTCGCGCGGTGCAGCTCACGCCACACTGATTGATGCATCGCGCTTGGTCTGCAATTCACTTAAACACAATCTGCAAGAGCTGAAGGCACAAAACGCTGAAGTGCTCGAAACAGACGCTACTCAATGGCTCCTGCAGCAAGCGAGCCGTGAATTTCGATACGACCTGGTCTTCTTAGACCCCCCCTTCAACAAAGACTTAGTTTCAGGCATCTGTCAGCTACTTGAGGAAAATCAAGTTCTTGCAGATGGATCGATGATATATATAGAGACTGAGAGATCGCTAAGTACCCTATTAGTTCCAGATAACTGGCAACTGTATCGCGACAAACAGGCAGGTGACGTCAGCTACCGCTTGTATAAAAGAAATTAATTTTAGTTATAGATAAATAATTTAATATATCTATTAATTATTAAAAGTTTCTCCTATAATTTGTCGCCTTGACGCAATTCCGTTACCATCCGCGAGAATATTACCGCTATTAGGAGTAGCTGGGATGAAAAGGGTAGCTTACCCAGGAACGTTTGATCCTATTACGAACGGCCATGTAGATTTGGTGGAGAGAGCCTCCAAACTGTTTGGTCAGATTGTAGTAGCTGTGGCAGAGAGCCCAAAAAAACGTCCCCTGCTGGATTTGGATGTTCGAGTAGAACTTGCACGCGAATCCTTGGCACACCTCGACAACGTAGAAGTGGTTGGCTTTAACAGCCTACTGATCGATCTTTTGAAAGATCATCAATGCGACGTCATTTTACGAGGTTTGCGAGCGGTTTCAGATTTTGAATATGAGTTTCAGCTTGCCAATATGAACCGAAAGTTGGCTCCACAAGCTGAGAGCCTGTTTTTAACACCGGCTGAACACTTGTCGTACATCTCATCGACGCTGATTCGCGAAATCGCGTCATTAGGTGGAGACGTGACAGAGTTTGTTCATCCGGCTGTCGATGCGGCATTGAAACGACATTTTTCTAACTAGTTTAGATTTGAGCCTAGAGTGAGGTAGACACGATGGCACTAATGATTACCGACGAATGCATCAACTGTGATGTGTGTGAACCAGAATGTCCTAACGAGGCGATCAGCCCAGGGGATGAGATCTACGAGATCGAGCCAAGTAAATGTACTGAGTGTGTAGGCCACTACGACACGCCACAGTGTGTTGAGGTTTGTCCGGTTGACTGTATTCCAAAAGATCCTGATCACGTTGAAACTGAAGAGCAACTGATGATCAAGTACGAGAAGCTGGTTGGCTAATCGAACTCAAAGACAAAAAAACGCGACCTTGGGTCGCGTTTTTTTGTGCCTGATTAACCTAAAACTCCGGCGCCAGCTCGTTCATCTGAAACTCTTGATCAAGACGCTGGCCAACCACATTGGGCTCCACCAAGTGGTAGGCGTAGTTCATGTGCAGACAACGAACTTTGTCCCAGTTAGCAATACCGCCAATGCCTACCTCGTTGAACATCTTAGTGAACCCAAGAGTTTCGATTCGCTGTCTGTCCTCCGGACGCATCAGTTCCCAGCGGTGCTCCATGTAGTGTTTCTGCTGCGCCATGTAGGTATCACGAAGCTCTGCATCCTCTTGCAGCTCCTCCTCAAAACGCTTAATCCAGCCCGTCATCTCGACACGACTGATCTCAACACTTAAATCCTTACTGCTCAGCCAATAGAGGGTTGGGAAAGGCTTATCATCGATCAGGCTTCGCATCTGTAACACCAATGGCACACCACTAGGGGTTTGTGCCGCTATCGCCTCGATACCGCGAGGCTCGCGACCGATCTGCTGGCGTACTATTTGAAGCTGTCTCTCTGTTGGTTGCATCTTAAACCTGTGCGTATTGATCAGCATTGAGGATCCATCGATCACACAGCTGACGGGTTAATTCTGTTGATGTCTCTATGCGCTCTGCTGTCTGCTGGACACTGTCGAGCATGTCAGCGTCACGTTGCAGATCGGCGATTCTGAAACTCATCATGCCTGTCTGGCGGGTGCCTAACACCTCACCCGGGCCTCGCAACTCAAGATCACGCTCTGCAATACGGAAACCGTCACTGGTCTCACGCATGATTGCCAAACGGTCGCGACCCTGCTGCGAAAGAGGCGCATGATACATCAAAACACAAAAACTCTCTCGCGACCCTCGACCTACACGGCCGCGTAACTGATGCAACTGTGATAATCCCAGTCGTTCGGGGTTCTCGATGATCATTAAACTCGAATTCGGAACGTCTACGCCGACCTCAATCACCGTCGTAGCCACCAAAAGATCCAACTCATGCGCTTTGAATTGCGCCATCACATCCGCTTTTTCGGCCGGTTTCAGACGACCATGCACCAGACCAATTCTAAGATCGGGCAGAGCCTCGCGCAGCTCTTCGGCAGTCGTTTCGGCTGCCTGACACTGCAGCGCTTCGGACTCCTCTACCAGCGTACAGACCCAATAGGCCTGCAGGCCCTGTTTGCAGTTCTGTTCAACGCGCTCAACCACTCGATCGCGACGACTGTCATCAATCACGACCGTTTGCACTGGCGTTCGGCCCGGTGGTAGCTCATCGATGATGGAGCAGTCCAGGTCAGCGTAAGCACTCATTGCTAGTGTACGAGGGATGGGGGTAGCGGTCATTATGAGCTGATGAGGTATTTTACCGTCATTTCGCCCCTTTTCACGCAAACTTAGCCTCTGATCGACGCCAAATCGATGCTGCTCATCAATCACAACCATCGCCAGATCATGGAAGGCGACCTCATCTTGAAACAGGGCGTGGGTTCCGACAACCACCTGAGCCTCACCACCACTGATCTCAGCTAATGCCGCTTCCCGTGCTTTACCTTTTACCTTACCCGCCAACCACGAGACCTTAATCCCAAGCGGCTCCAGCCAACTTTTAAAGTTGATTAGATGCTGTTCGGCCAGAATTTCTGTCGGAGCCATAACCGCCGCTTGTTTGCCGTTTTCAACCGCTTGTAACGCGGCCAATACAGCAATCATGGTCTTACCTGAGCCCACATCACCCTGCACCAACCGCAACATCGGCAAAGGGCGCCCCATATCACGGGCCACCTCTCGTGCCACACGAAGCTGAGCCTCTGTAAGTGAAAAAGGCAGCCGATCTAGAAACGGCAGCGTGAGTCGACCCGTCGATTTCAGCGCTGGCGCACCTTGCGTCTGCATCTGATGACGTACCACGCGAAGCGATAGGTTATGTGCCAATAACTCTTCGAAAGCTAAGCGTCTCTGCGCTGGATGCTGCCCTTCAAGTAGCGACTCCAAATCCACACCAACAGGAGGCTGGTGAAGAAAGCGCACGGCATCGGTTAGTGAGGGGTAATGGTTGCGCGCTAGCTCAGAGTCCGGCAGCAACTCATCTAAGGGTTCAGAACCCAAAGCGGAGAGTGCCTGCCCTACCAGGCTTCTAAGGCGCGGTTGAGTCAAACCTTCAGTCAATGGATAGATTGGGGTCAGCGTCTCTTCCAACTGATCAAAGCCATCGCCCTTCATCAGCTTGTACTCGGGATGAATCAGTTCTAAACCATTTGCACCAGGGCGCACCTCGCCAAAACAGCGAATATCCGCATTGATCAAGCCGCTCTTTTGCGCAGCGCTGAAGTGGAAAAAACGCAGAGTTAGGGTACCAGTGCCATCCTGAATACGGCAGACCAGGCTTCGGCGGCGCCCCATCACGATGTCACACGCGATTACACGCGCCTCAACCACCACCTCATCACCGGGGCGCATCGCTCCTATCGCAGTGATGCGCGTTCGATCTTGGTAGCGCAACGGCAAGTGAAACAGCAGATCCTGAAAGTTATGAATACCTAGCTTGCAAAGTTTGGACGCTAGCGCAGCGCCAACACCCTTTAGCTCAGTGACCTTTCGATGGGCTACCTGAGAAGACACGGCCAGTTAACTATCCAACGCTCGGCACTTAGCGATGGCATCAACCAACACATCAATCGCCTGTGGACGAGGGAAGCTGGCACGCCAAGCAACAGCAACCGATCGCATCGGTTTGGGATCATTGAACGGCACAATATCAACCAACGCATTGGAGGGGTGGTTCGCTAAAGCCGACTCTGGTAACACGCTGGTTCCTAAGCCAGAGGCGACCATCATACGAATGGTCTCTAGTGAACTGCCTTCAGTGACTCTGTGTTGATCATGGAACGACTGATTCAAGCTTGGGCATGCCTCTAGTACCTGATCCCTGAAACAGTGCCCCTCACCTAGCAGCAGCATATCCAGCTCGTTCAACTTCTGAGAGTCCACTGAGCCCGCTTTGCTCAGCTCATGCCCTTTTGGAGTAATTAAACTGAAGGTCTCATCATAAACCGCCCGAGTCAGCACATCGGGCTCATGGAAAGGCAACGCGATGATGATCGCATCCAACTCACCAGTGCGTATTTTGCTTCGAAGAACTTCGGTCAAATTCTCCTCGATGTAGAGAGGCATTTGCGGTGCAATCTGCTGAACTTCGGGAATTAGACGAGGGAAAAGGTAGGGACCGATGGTGTAAATCGCACCCACACGTAACGGGGTAGCCAGCTGATCTTTACCTTCACGGGAGAGCTCTTTAATCGCTTCAGCCTGCTCTAATACGCGCTGTGCTTGACGCACTACTTTGTCACCTATGGGCGTCACGCGTACGGCGTTTTTACTGCGTTCAAACAACGCGACACCGAGCTCATCTTCCAGCTTTTTAACGGCGATAGAGAGCGTCGGCTGACTGACAAAGCATTTTTCGGCGGCATGGCCGAAGTGCTGTTCACGAGCTAGCGTGACGATGTAGCGAAGTTCTGTAAGCGTCATTTTCGATCCTCTGGTAATCTTTAACGACTAAAGGGAGAACACTACCGTGTCGAAACGTTTTCTAATCATTGGCTGTGGTGACTTGGGCAATACCATTGCAACCAAGCTCATCAGTCAACAACATAAGGTCTATGGTCTTAGACGTAATATAGACCAGCTATCGGAAGGCGTACAACCAATAGCGTGCGACTTTTATGAAATTGAAAATCTCCCGCCCCTTCCAGAAGTCGATTACGTCATCTTCTCGGCCGCCGCAAAATCACGCGATATTGAGCACTACCGACAGATATACGTCGATGCCCCGGCTGCCATATTAAAAGCACTGCCAACTGCACCGATACGCTCTTTTGTGGTTAGCTCAACCGGCGTCTATGCTCAAAACCGTGGTGAGTGGATTGATGAATTCAGCGCTGCTGAACCTAACACGGCGCACTCCGTTCTACTTTTGGAAGGCGAATCACAGTTTAAACAGCGATCAGCTTGCACCCTGATCCGCAGCAGCGGCATATACGGCCCTGGCCGTACCCACCTTCTAAAACGCATCCTCAGTGGAACCATTGCGTTAGAGACGCCGACTCATTTTAGCAATCGTATACACAGTGACGACTTGGCCGATTTTGTTGTGCACTTAATTGGCAAAGCGATCGACCAACAACCACTGAAAGAACTCTATTTAGCCAGCGACGGTCACCCAGCACCGATTCATGAGATTACCAAGTGGCTTGCAGAGCAACTGGGCGTGGCAGCCCATCATCAGGAGCCGATACAGCGTGGCGGGAATAAACGCATCGCTAACAGAGCGATGAGGGAGAGTGGCTTTGTCTGTCGATACCAGGACTACAAAGCCGGATTTGCGCCTCTGCTGGATGATTTCAAATCGCAACAGAGGCAGATCACTTAACAGCGGTTAAGCCTTCGATTTAAGCAGGCGTGCCGCTTTAACGGCAAAGTAGGTCAAGATGCCATCGGCACCTGCTCGTTTGAATGCCAGCAGTGACTCCATCATCACCGACTCCTCATCCAACCAGCCATTTTGAAACGCCGCCATGTGCATCGCATATTCGCCGCTCACTTGGTAAGCATAGGTAGGCACACGTAGCTCAGTTTTCACACGGCGCACGATATCAAGATAGGGCATACCCGGTTTTACCATCACCATATCAGCACCCTCAGCTAGATCGAGAGCAACCTCGTGCAGGGCTTCATCGCTGTTAGCAGGGTCCATCTGGTAGCTGTATTTATTGCCTTTGCCAAGATTACCGGCAGAGCCTACTGCGTCACGGAAAGGACCGTAGTAAGCACTTGCATACTTGGCAGAGTAGGCAAGGATGCGAGTATTGACATGACCACCGGCCTCTAGCGCTTCACGGATCGCCTGAATACGGCCATCCATCATATCACTCGGGGCCACCACATCAGCGCCCGCTTCAGCGTGTGAGAGCGCCTGCTTCACCAATACATCAACAGTGATGTCATTGAGTACGTAACCCTCTTCATCGATGATGCCGTCCTGTCCATGGGTAGTAAATGGATCCAACGCAACGTCAGTAATCACACCCAGTTCTGGTAATTTTGCTTTGATCGCTCGCACGGCACGCTGTGCCAAACCCTCTGGATTGAATGCCTCTTCGGCCATTTCAGACTTAGCGGATGCAGGTGTGACTGGGAATAGAGCCACGGCAGGAATACCTAGTTCATAAGCTTCCTGACAGGCATCAACAAGCAGATCAATGCTGAGTCGCTCAACACCCGGCATAGAGGGGACCGTTTCACGCTCACCTTCGCCCTCAATCACAAACATTGGGTAGATCAGATCTTGGGCTGTCAGCTGGTTCTCACGCATCAAATCACGAGAGAAAGTGCTAGCACGCATACGACGCATGCGAGTGAGTGGAAAAATGCGTTGGCTAGGATCGAATGCCACGAGACACCTCATTAGTAGATGATTTTTAACAAGTATAACGCTCAAGATGGCGGCAAGACTAACCCGCCGACCAACAAATCGACACAAAAATGGCTTTGGTTATTTACATATAACTAAATAATATCTAAATAACCTCTTTTTAGCTGTTATGACTATATACAAACCCTATCTCAATCCCTAAAGTACGCACCACGGAATAACTGAGGTCATGGATTGACCCGGTGAGACCAAGGATTGGTTTCAATGGAAGTAAAGCAACACAGGGACATCGCAGGACGCGACTAGGTTGCAAGGAAAGTCTTCCAACAGGGCGTGCCATGGAGTGGCCGCCCTATTTTTTTGCCTGCTATTTGCCCAACAGCAATGCGATGCGATGCGCCAGATCCTCGGGATCATCCCAGGGCATCATATGCCCAGCCCCTTCAATGAACTCCAAATGCATCGGCTGCTTAATCCTATTAGCCACACGTAGCGCATACTCTTTGGATAACACCTCATCATGATCACCTTGCAGATTGATCAATGTAAATGGGAACACCGAATCAGCAATCCCAGCTTGATGGGTAAACAGTGAAGCAAGCGTTGCCAGAGGGTAGTCAAAGATAATCAATGGATCGTCATTGATGTAGGGCCCTGCGGGGTGATCACCCAGAAGCGACTCAAAATCGATAAAGCTCTTAAGTGGCAGGCGCATATTGGGAAACCACAGAGCGCTGAAGCGAGTCCAGCTCCAACCCAAGGCATACATCATATCGGGAGGCTCTTGCCCTAACAGCAGCGTGGTACAGAGCACCGATTGAATGCGCTGATCTAGCTCAGCCAACGCAACCGCCGTGACAGCCCCTATCGAGTAACCATAGACGGACCATGGACCGGTAAAGCGGGATTCAAGGGCATTCAGCACATGGGAAAGGTGATGCTGGAACTGTTCAACAGTATATCGACCGCGATTACCTGCAGAGTAGCCGTGTCCCGGAGGATCGACCGCAATCACATTAAAACCCTGCTGATTAAGGGCTACAGCTAATTCAGCATAGAGCTCGACATAGGTGCCGATCCCTGCGAGAAACAGAATATTGGGGGCGCTGTGCGAGACAGGGTAGATCTCGACATTAATGCTGGCATCCAATCGCCACACTTCACGATGTGTCAGCGCATCCGAAATACCCAACCCCTGACGACGAGCCTTCTGCTCTACCGTCTCAACGGGGAACGCCTGCCTAAAGCTCATTAACGCTGACACCTAGGACAAAATACCGTCGCCCGTTGACCCTGACGAATCTCTTTAAGCGTCGAGCCACAGGATTTACAGGCCTCACCGCCTCGACCGTAGACCGAGAGCTCTTGCGCAAAATAACCTGGCTTGCCGTCACTGGAGAGGAAATCCCTTAAGGTAGTACCACCGCGCGTGATGGCGTACTCAAGCACGCTCTTAATCTCGCCGACCAAACGCTCATAACGCTGTTTTGACACCTTACCCGCCGGCTTACGCGGATCGATACCCGCTCTAAAGAGAGACTCATTAGCATAAATGTTGCCAACACCGACGACGACTTCAGAGGTCATGATGAACTGCTTGATGGCTAGAGAGCGATTACGTGACGCCTTAAACAGATAATCCACGTTAAATGCATCGGACAGAGGCTCTGGGCCTAGCTTCTCCAATAACTTGTGCGTCTCACCTTTGGGTTGCCAGAGCACAGAACCGAAACGGCGAGGATCGGTTAGGCGCACCAACAAGCCATTTTCCATCACGAGATCCACATGATCATGTTTGGCCGGTTCTGTTCCTTTGGGAAGAACTCTCAAGCTACCTGACATACCCAAGTGCACCATGAGATCGCCCTCATCAAAACGTATCAGGATATATTTTCCTCGACGTTCGACGCTATTAACCTTTTTTTCAACGATGTTTTTAGGAATTTCACTAGGCACAGACCAACGCAAACGAGGCTCACGCACCACAAAATCGGCCACACGCTGCTGATCAATGTGCGGCTCTATGCCTCGTCGTGTTGTCTCTACTTCGGGTAACTCTGGCACTTAACTCACCTTAGCCGCACGTTGGGTTAAAAAGACACCTAGCACCGTCACAGCCACACCCACCAAGGTTAGCATCGACAGACGCTCATCAAACAGATACCAAGCTTCTAGCGCTGTTGCGGGCGGAACAAGATAGAAATAGCTGGCTACTTTGGCTGACTCACCTTCACGAATCATCAACATCAATAGCAAAATAGCAGAGAGCGACAGACCAAGCACCAACCAGGTCAACGCGCCAATTAACTCAATGTGCCAAACCACCTCTTGAGTCTCAAAAGCGAAGGTTAAAGCGCCCATGATAATCGCCGTCATCACGTATTGAATGAACGATCCAGTAAGAAGATCCGCCCCCCCACCAAAACGTTTCTGATAGAGGGTGCCAATAGAGATCGCAAAGAGTGCCACCAAGGCGGCCGTGATCGCTCCCGCCGTAAGGGTAATCTCCTCATCCGCCACACCTGACCAGAGCACTGTCACGACGCCGATCAAGCCAAGCCACAACCCAACCCAACCCATAGGGCTCAACTTCGACTTGAGCCATATCTGTGAGATAAAGGCGGTCAGTAGCGGCTGCAGACCGACAATAATCGCCGTTACACCGGCCGGCATATCCAACTTGATGGCTGCAAATACGCCACCCAAATAGCCTGCATGAATCAACGATCCCGTAACCAACTGATGTTTAGCGACATCCCAGCTCGGCCAACGTCCACGGAAGATCTGAATCAATAAAAAGAAGACCGCCAACGTGAACAGCATACGGATAAATAGGTAGTTAAACGGTTCAATATAGGGCAAACCGTATCGAGCACCGATAAAGCCGGTGCTCCAAAGCAGAACAAATGCAAAAGGTACAACACTCATCCATGACTTAGTCATGCGAACATCCTTAAATGGGTAAACGCTGGGCAAAAAAATACCCGCATCAGTGTAACCGAATGCGGGTATCTTTGGGATGCTGTATCAATTACTTGATCTTAGCTTCCTTGTAGATAACGTGCTTACGAACAACCGGATCGTATTTCTTGAATTCGAATTTGTCCGGAGTGTTACGCTTGTTCTTATCTGTAGTGTAGAAGTGACCAGTACCTGCAGAAGAGACTAGTCGGATCTTTTCGCGTGCGCCTTTAGCCATGACTTAGCTCCTTATGCTTAGACTTTGTTGCCATTTTTACGAACGTCAACAAGAACAGCGTCGATGCCTTTCTTGTCGATGATGCGCATACCTTTAGAAGATACGCGTAGACGAACGAATTTGTTTTCGCTCTCTACCCAAAAACGGTGCCAGTGCAGGTTTGGTAGGAAGCGACGACGTGTTTTACGTTGTGAGTGGGAAACGTTGTTTCCTGTTACTGGGGATTTGCCAGTAACCATACATACTCGAGACATTTTAAAACCTCAGTTAATAGTGTTTTCTTTTACTCTGTCAGATATTTATTGAATGCCACTTTCATAACGAAAACCTTGGCAATCTCAGGCGGAGCGTCCGAAAACGAGACAGAAATCCCGTACCAATGAGACAGAGGCGCGTGATATTACAGAAGAACCACCCCAAACGCCACCTTTTTGTCTGTTTTTTGTTCAATCTTAGGAGTGATGTGAGATCGTGGTTTTGCGGTTTTGTTCGCGGTTTTTAGATTTCGCGGTTTTTCGCTTCGCTCAAATTCGCTCCTACAACGCCACCCCGTAAGAACGAATTACCGCAGGTAAACCGTGACACATGATCGCAACCCCCACCCCGCAAGAACGAATTACCGCAGGTAAACCGTGACAAATCATCGTAACCCACACCCCGTAGGAACGAATTGCCACAGGTAAACCGTGACAAATGATCGTAACCCACACCCCGTAGGAACGTATTACCGCAGGTAAACCGTGACACATCATCGTAACCCACACCCCGTAGGAACGAATTGCCGCAGGTAAACCGTGACACCCAATCGAAACCTCCACCCTGTAGGAACGAATTGCCGCAGGCAAACCGTGACACATCATCGTAACCCACACCCCGAAGAAACAAATTGCCGTAGGCAAACCGTGACACGTCTAATCAAGCCATATGGCATCCCAATGCGGATATTCTCTGACTGTTGTTACCAAACCCGCTCTTACTGGGTTCATCACAATGTATCTAGCAATACTCTCAATATCATCCGATCGCCTAATCGCTCGATCATAAAAGCCTTTTTCCCAGCTGATACCCTGACCTTTAACCAAACTCAGCTTAACTTTTCTCATCACATGTGAAATTGAACCTGAGTGTTCATTGAGTTGAATTAGCCAATGGAAATGATCGGGCATTATGACATAGGCCAGACTCTCAATCTGTTGACTGTGCAGGCATTTAACTAGAGATCGAGCCACATGAAAATCTTCAAAAAAGCACTGGCGCCCCAGCGTCACCGTGGTTAGATGATAAATCTGCCCTGGAATCGAAACACGGCCTTTTCTTAACGAACTGTAACCTGGTTTTTTAATCATGACTCATCCTTGAGTTATGTAATTTATGTTTGCGGTATTTGTTTGTGTTTTGCGATTTTATGCGCGGTTTTTTATTTTCGCGGTTTTTCGCTTCGCTCAAATTCGCTCCTACAACGCCACCCTGTAGGAACGAATTGCCGCAGGCAAACCGCGACACATCATCGCAACCCCCACCCCGTAGGAACAAATTGCCACAAGCAAACCGCGACACATCATCGCAACCCCCACCCTGTAGGAACGAATTGCCGCAGGTAAACCGTGACACATCATCACATCCCACACCCCGTAGGAACAAATTGCCACAGGCAAACCGCGACGCATCATCGCAACCCCCACCCTGTAGGAACGAATTGCCGTAGGCAAACCGTGACCTATAGCAGCCCCCGCTCTGCAAAGCTCATCGATTGGCTGCCCGCTATGATCAGATGATCGAGCACTTTGATGTCGATCAGAGCTAGCGCTTCTGAGATTCTTTGGGTAATGGTTTGATCGGCCATCGAGGGCTCGCAGACGCCTGAGGGGTGGTTATGGGCGAGGATAATGGCTGAGGCGTTGAGCGACAGCGCCGCTTCAACAATAACTCTGGGGTAGACCGCAGCCGCATTTAACGTACCAGAAAAGAGCACCTGCCATTTAATCACTCGATGCTGTGCATCCAGAAACAGACAGCCGAAGTGCTCTCGGCTGGCGCCGGCCAGCTCATGGCTAAGATAGGCCTTAACCGATTCCGGACTCTCGATCACCGAACGTTGTGCTATTTCACTGGCTAGGTAGCGTTTCCCCAGCTCCAGAGCTGCCTGAAGCAGAACGTACCGAGCAAGGCCGGCGCCGGCCAAATCGATAAAGCTTTCACACTCTCTATTGAGCAGTGCATTTAAGCTACCCGCTTGATCCAACCATTGACGGCCAAGATCGACGGCATTGCAGCCCGGTAACCCCTGCCCTACAAAAACGGCCAGGAGTTCAGCATCACTCAGCGCCGATGCGCCCTGTTGCAATAGTCTCTCACGCGGCCTCTCTGAACTTGGCCAATCCAAAATTTTCATATCACCTCCCTGTGATGAACGATATTTCGCTATACTCTGATCCCAGTATAGAAGATAATTCAATTTAAACATTGTCACTGTTTATAAGGCTTTCGAGGTATGCATAGACTTACTAACCGCCACATTTTGATCGGTATCACTGGCGGTATTGCAGCGTATAAAGCAGCTGAATTGACGCGTCTATTCAAAGGAGTCGGCGCGGAGGTACGCGTTGTTTTAACGGATGCAGGTGCTGAGTTCATCACCCCGCTGACCCTACAAGCGCTATCGGGCAACCCTGTGCATCAGTCTCTGCTCGATCCGGAAGCTGAACAGGGCATGGGGCATATTGAGCTGGCCCGTTGGGCGGATCTCATCATCGTAGCGCCAGCGACGGCTGACTTTATGGCTCGATTTGCAGGCGGCATGGCAAACGACTTGCTGACAACCCTCTGTCTAGCGACGGACGCGCCTATCGCGTTAGCGCCAGCCATGAACCAGGCTATGTGGCGTGACCCTCGCACCCAGCAGAACTTAGAGACGTTGCTATCTCAAGGCGTCAATATCTTTGGACCTGGTTCGGGTGAACAGGCCTGTGGTGACACTGGGCCTGGTCGCATGATTGAGCCCACTGATATCCTAGCCAGTTGCGCCAATCTAATTGCGAACGGTCCGCTCAATGAGAAGAGCGTTGTGATTACCGCTGGTCCTACCCGTGAAGCGATCGACCCTGTTCGTTTCATCTCGAATCACAGCTCAGGCAAAATGGGATTCGAACTGGCTTCAGCAGCCGCTAAAGCGGGTGCCAATGTCACCTTGATCGCAGGGCCTGTATCACTGCCAACGCCTAAAGGGGTTCGACGAGTTGATGTCGAGTCAGCAGAGCAGATGCTTGAAGCCGCTTTGGTTGCTTCAGAACAAGCTGACATCTTCATTGGCGCCGCTGCTGTGGCCGATTACCGTCCGCAACTGGTCGCAGAGCAGAAGATCAAGAAAGGGGCCGAAGAGGTGATGGAGATTCTATTAACCAAGAATCCAGACATCATCGCTACCATTGCCGGGCAACCTGAGCGCCCACTAATGATCGGTTTCGCTGCTGAGACTGAAAATCTCGTTGAGTACGCTCGCAGCAAACTGGTTCGCAAAGGGCTGGATCTGGTGATTGCTAACGACGTCTCGCAAGCCGATATTGGATTTAATGCTGATCAGAATGAAGTCATTCTGGTTGGACCTAACGGCGAACTCCCTCTTCCCAAAGCCGGTAAGAGCGAATTGGCCGAACAACTCATTTCACACATTTCACAATTGATGGATTGATATGCAAAAGCTACAAGTAAAAATCCTAGATAAGCGCCTAGGTGACTCGATTCCCATGCCAACTTACGCCACCACTGGATCAGCGGGTCTGGATCTTCGTGCCTGTGTTGAAGCGCCGCTGACTCTAGAGCCAGGCCAAACCGAACTGATTCCAACCGGCATGTCGATCTTTATTGAAGACCCTAGCCTCTGCGCAATGATTCTTCCACGTTCTGGCCTGGGGCATAAGCATGGCATCGTGCTTGGCAACCTGGTTGGCTTGATCGATTCTGACTACCAGGGCCAGCTATTTGTCTCGTGCTGGAACCGTGGTCAAACCACTTTCACAGTTGAGCCAGGCGAGCGCATCGCACAGTTAGTTTTGGTTCCTGTGGTTCAAGCTGATTTTGAATTTGTCGAAGAGTTTACTGAGACGGATCGCGGCGAAGGCGGCTTTGGCTCTTCGGGTCGTCACTAATTTTTACATTTGATTTAGAGGTTTTTTCACCATGCCATTAACACGCCAACAAGCGATCTCGACCGCCACCGTCCTTTCTGAAGCGCTTCCCTATATTCAACGCTTCGTCGGTAAAACCATCGTCGTTAAATACGGCGGCAACGCCATGACCGATGAGAAGCTAAAAGCCAGCTTTGCACGCGACATCGTTATGCTGAAATTGATTGGACTAAATCCCATTGTTGTGCACGGGGGCGGCCCACAGATTGGTGATCTACTCGACAAATTGAAGATCGAATCTCACTTCATTAATGGTATGCGTGTCACCGATACGGCAACCATGGACGTGGTTGAGATGGTGCTGGGCGGCATGGTCAACAAAGAGATTGTCGGCCTCATCAACTCCGCTGGCGGTAAAGCGATCGGCCTGACCGGTAAAGATGGCGACCTGCTTCGTGCACGCAAGTTGAAAGTAAAACACAAGACGCCAGAGATGGAAGCACCCGAGATCATCGATATCGGCCACGTCGGTGAAGTTGAGCGTGTTAACGTCAGCGTTCTAGAGATGCTAGTAGATTCGGACATCATCCCAGTCATCGCCCCTATTGGGGTTGGTACAGACGGTGCCTCATACAACATCAACGCGGACCTAGTCGCGGGTAAAATTGCAGAAGTTCTTCAGGCAGAGAAGCTGATCCTACTGACCAACATTGCGGGATTGATGGACAAAGAGGGCGAGGTGTTAACAGGCCTCTCAACCCAACAGGTCGATGCTCTGATTGCCGACGGCACGATCTACGGCGGCATGTTGCCTAAAATCGACTGTGCATTGAGTGCGGTAAAATCAGGCGTGACTTCAGCGCACATCATCGACGGTCGTGTCGAGCACTCCTGCATGCTGGAGATCTTCACTGACGAAGGTGTCGGCACCCTGATCTCTAACAAATCGTTGAAGGTGGAAGCATGAGCGAGACCAAAATTTCACGACGCGACCAAATTCTCCAAGCACTCGCCCAGATGCTGGAGGTCAATCCAGGACAACGTATTACCACGGCGGCCCTTGCAAAAGATGTTGGGGTATCAGAAGCGGCACTCTACCGCCACTTCCCAAGTAAAGCGCGCATGTTTGAAGGGCTAATCGAATTTATCGAACAGGCCCTATTCACACGCATTAAGACCATCACACAATCCGATGTCAGCGCTGTTCGTCAGGTTGAGCAGATCATTACCCTGCTACTCGCCTTTTCAGAGCGCAATCCAGGGATGTGCCGACTGCTTGGTGGTGATGCTCTTTCGGGCGAAAATGAGCGTCTGCGCGGTCAAATTAATCAACTGTTCGAGCGTATCGAGACGCAAATCAAGCAGACCTTACGCGAAGCCGAATTGAAAGAGGGTATTCGTACCCAGCTGCCAGCCGGCTCTACCGCCAACTTGATTTTGGCAACGGCTGAAGGTCGCATTCGCCAGTACGTTAGAACGGACTTCAAGAAACGCCCCACGGAGTTCTGGCCAGAACAGTGGTCCCGCATGTCAATCGGTCTGTTCAGAAGCCCATCGAACTGATGGGTAATAACTACTTCAAAGATCGCCTCAGTTTTTTTGCGGCGATCTTTGCCTTGATGCTGGCCGCAGCCAACCTTCGCGGCGGCCTAGTCGTTATCGGCCCGCTGGTCGAGGATATTCGGTCGGACCTGGGGATTTCAGCAGCTGCGTTCGGCTTCTTGATGACACTGCCACTGCTCTGTTTTGCCTCATTCTCTCTGGTCGTGCCCTGGGTTGCTAACCGTTTAGCACCGATGAAAGTCGTGGCACTTGCTCTGCTGACTCTTGGCATAGGAGCAGCGGCGCGCCTCTTTGGCGACTATGGGATGATGGTCTCTGGCACACTAGCACTAGGAGCCGGCATCGCCATTTTGAATGTACTGATTCCATCACTGGTTAAGGGACTCTTCCCAGAGAACGCGAGCTCACTGACCGGTGTCTATACACTGGTGCTAACCACAGGGGCCGCGTTTAGCTTCTACTCCGCGATACCGATGCGAGATGCCTTTGATGACTGGCATGTGCCTATGATCGTTTGGGCTATTCTGCCGATTATTGCTCTATTGGTCTGGCTGCCGATGTTGCGGGTTAAGTTTAAACCCGCTGCACCGACCAGCGTCAGCAGCAGCGTTTGGCGTTTACCACGAGCTTGGTCTTTGGCCTCTTTCATGGGACTGCAGTCTATTCAGTTCTATGTATTGGCTACCTGGCTGCCACGCATCTTTATGGATGCAGGGTTAAGTGATGCAGAAGCGGGATTGATGACCGCCATCTTCACCATGATCGGTATACCGGCTGCACTGTTAACTCCTATGATAGCGGCTAAGTTGCCGACGCAACGCAGCATTGTCGCGATCATCACCTTAATCGGATTGGTGGGCGTTTTTGGAATATGGCTAGCGCCCATTGAAGGTCGCTACTTGTGGGTCGCTTGTTTAGGTACCTATGGTGGGGCTTCGCTCTCACTTGCGCTGGCTCTGATCGCGATGAAATCGCATGATATGCGCCAAGCAACCGCTCTGTCAGCCATGGTCCAAGGGGTCGGTTATCTGCTCGCTAGCATTGCTCCGAGTTTGATCGGCGCTCTTTACGACTGGCAACAAGCTTGGACTCTGCCGATGCTCACGCTTGTCTTGCTGCTCATTGCACAAGCGGTAGCAGGTTGGCCCATCAGTGGCACCGGCAAGGTCGATGAAACGCGTTAAATGTTGAAGGCTTCGATCTCATGGCAGAGATCGAAGCAGTGATGCAGTGATTTAGAGCATTCAGAAAACTCTGCAATGATTTGATCTTCCACTCCCGGTTTTAGGTGCATGATATGCACCTTGCTGGGCTCGTCTAACTTGGCCAAATCCTCTGCCAAAGTAACCGATGTGTAGTGCTTACTGATTCCAGCCAGTTCGGCAGAGTCATTTCGGTAGGAGAGCTCTATGAAGATATCTGAGACCGGCTGCTGATTCAGGGCTTGCCACACCAGCTCGGTTGGTCCGGTATCACCAAAAAAGCAGAAAGCACCCTCCCCTCTGCTGATCCGGTAGGCATAACTCGGCACCGTATGCGAAAGCGGGATCGGCATCACCTGATAGCCGTTTAACTCCAATGTTTGAAAAGGTTCTAGCTCTAGATATTCAAGAACCGGTGTCTGCTCGTTGGGTATTTTTGAAAAGTCTGGCCAGATCACCCAGTTCAATATGTGCGCCTTAACCGCCTCTAACACCTCTTTAGGTGCCGCTAAGATAACTGGCTTTTTTCGATGCTCGGAAAGAGAGGCGAGCATCATGGCGACACCCGCTATGTGATCCATATGGGCATGGGTCAGCAGCACCGTTTCGATCTGGTTCATCTGCGCTAAGCTAAGCCGACCAACCCCAGTGCCACCATCTAAGAGTGTGCGCTCATCCAATAGAAAGCTGGTGGTGAACAGCCCCTCTGCCAAGCCTCCTGAACAACCTAAGTTTCGAACCTTCATCGCTGATCAATCATCGATTAAGGATGTTCAACGCTTTGAGCATGGTCAGCGCTTGATAGAGCTGGAAGTCATCACCCGCTAAATCGGACTGCACCGAGGATTTAACCGTCTCTTCTGACTCGTTCTCAAGGTGTCCAGCCAAATCCACTTCGCGCACCTGATCTAGATTAGGGGCTTTGCGATCCAGCCGAAGGTCTTCGACTACCACATCAGGGCTAATCCCTTGCGCCTGAATAGATCGTCCATTGGGCGTAAAGTAGCGTGCCGTCGTAATCTTAACGGCACGATCTTCTGACAGCGGAACAACCGTTTGTACAGAGCCTTTACCAAAACTCTGAGTACCCATAATTACCGCGCGTTTTTGATCCTGTAGAGCCCCTGCGACGATCTCTGATGCTGAAGCGGACCCGCCATTAATCAGCACGATTAACGGCACATTACCGATCGCCACATCATCCGTGGCATTAAACTCCAACTCAGATCGAGCAATACGCCCCTCTGTATAGACAATCAGACCTTCATCCAAAAATGCATCCGACACCGCAACAGCCGCCTGAAGCACGCCACCAGGGTTATTTCGCAGATCCAAGACAAGCCCTTTAAGCGCCTCATCTTTTTGCAGCTTAGCCAGAGCATCTAACAGATCCTGACCTGTATTGGCTTGAAACTCGCTGATACGCACATACCCAAAGCCAGGCTCTAACAGGCGACTTCTGACGCTTCGAATCTTGATTGCTGCACGAACCAACTCAACTTCAAAGGGGGCATCGACGCCTTCACGCATGATGGTGATGCGAATCGACTCACCAATTTTGCCGCGCATCAATTTCACTGCGTCACTGAGAGACATACCTTGAACCGGCGTATCACCCAATTTAGTGATGAGGTCACCCGCTTTGATACCGGCCTCTTGAGCAGGGGTATCGTCCAGCGGCGTAATGACATGTACAAAGCCATCCTTCATACCGACTTCGATGCCCAATCCACCGAACTCGCCGTTCGTGTGTTCTTGCAGGTTATCGAACGCCTCTTTAATCAAGTAGTCCGAGTGCGGATCTAAGCCACGTACCATGCCGGCAATGGCATCTTCTAATAACTGCTGATCAGTAACCGGTTCGACGTAACTCTTTTTGATACTGCTAAATACCTCCGCAAAACGGCGCAGCTCATCGAGTGGCAACTGATTCTCGGAGGACTCTTCACTGGTCTGTTCTATCGGGTAGGCAAAGACGTTCAATGATAAGAGGCTTGAAAGGAGCAGAAAGCTAACGGAACGGAACAACATAAAACCACCTATCACTGATTCGAATTATCTCTTTTTATTTAGCCAGGGAACCGGGTTAAAACTCTTACCATTATGACGTAATGAGAAGTAGAGGCCAGTCTGATCATAGCCACCACTGCTACCGGTGAGTGATATGGTCTCGCCCGCTTGCACCCAATCACCTGTGTTACGCAACAGACTCTGATTGTGACCATAGAGGCTGAGGTAGTCATCCCCATGGTCCACTATGATCAAAAGCCCATAGCCTCTTAACCATTCAGAAAAGACAACACGACCTGGATGGATCACTCTAACAGCCTTACCTGGATCGGAACTGATGAAGATACCATCGGTCGATAGCGTGCTCTTTTTACTGCCATATTTAAGAGCCAACTTACCCGACACCGGCCAATCTAACTTCCCTTTGCGTTTGGCAATCTGCGGCGTATCGATATCGACGAAGTTATCTTTCAGCGACTGCTCTATCTCAACGAGGAGAGACTCAAGCTGTTTGCGATCTTGCTCAAGTTTGACCAACTGATTTTTCTCGCTGCCAATGTCTCGCTTGATTTCATCCAAGGTTTTTAAGCGCTGCTGGTAGGCTTGTTTTAAGCGATTTTCCTGCTCAACTAGCGCCTGCTTTTCATACACTAGTTGCGACTCTGTCGCACTGAGGTCTGCGCGATTCTGATCAAAGTCACTTAATAGCCTTTGGTAGCTAGTCACTCGCGTTTTTAAAACATCGCTGAGGTGATCGTAGTAGCGCAGCATGCGATCAACCGTCTGTGGCTCTGTACCACTCAAAATCATTTTCAGTCTTGGCTGACGACCTTTACGGTACTGCTCTTGCAGCAAAGAGATTAACAATGCGCGCTCTTTTTCGACCGCCTGTTTTAGACGAGTCTGATCACTGGTTAGCGTATTCGCTCGACCAGTTAGTTTATTGATAGATAGGGACACTTCGCGCTTTTTAGAGGAAATTTCAGCAATTTTACGCTCATCTTCACGAAGTTTTTTCTGGAGCGCTTGCTGGTCGCCCTGTTTTTTAGCGACACTTTTTTGCAGTGACTGCATCTGTGCAGTCAGCTGTTTGATTTTCTGCTCAGTCTCTTCAGCCGTTCCCGCTAATGCTGGGGAGCAACAGAAGAGACCTAGAAGGAGCCAGTGGCGCAACACGGATTAGCGTGACGCCAGGCTAGAGCCGGTCATTTCAGACGGCTTATCAATATCCATTAGATCCAGCAGCGTCGGTGCCAGATCACATAGCGCGCCATCCGCTAGGGTTAGCGACGCTTTACGAGGACCATCGTAGATCAAAGCGACTGGCCAGTTGGTGTGGGATGTATGAGGCTGTCCTGAGTTTGGATCGACCATCAACTCAACGTTACCGTGATCGGCTGTGATCAGTGTCTCGCCGCCCACTTCTGCCATCGCCGCCAGCACCTTAGCCAGTGCTTCGTCGACCGCTTCACAGGCTTTAACCGCTGCATCAAATTTACCGGTATGACCGACCATATCGCCATTGGCAAAGTTGCAGACAATCAGATCATATTTGCGACTGCGAATCGCTTCACAAAGTTTTTCACTGACCTCTGGCAAGCTCATCTCAGGCTTCAGGTCGTAAGTGGCCACATCGGGAGAAGGCACCAAGATGCGCTCTTCACCTGGGTAGACCTCTTCCTGACCACCGTTAAAGAAGAAGGTAACGTGTGCATACTTCTCGGTTTCAGAGATGCGCAGCTGCGTTTTACCCATACCCGAGAGGTACTCACCTAAATCGTTACTGATCTTTTGTGGCGGGTAGGCACAAGAGGCTGCGATATCCGCTGCATATTCGGTCAGCATGACAAAGTCAGCAAGCGCTGGGCGTTTAGCACGTTCAAAACCGTCGAATGAATCATCCAGAACAAAGGCACGCGTAATTTCACGAGCACGGTCCGGGCGGAAATTAGCGCAGATCAGGATATCGCCATCATTGATCGTACCCACTGGCGCACCTGATGCATCAGTAATTACAGTCGCCGCGACAAATTCATCGTTCTCATCACGAGCGTAAGCAGCAGAGAGCGCCTCTTGAGCGGATGTTGCAGTCTGAACACCTTGACCCAAGGTCATGGCATCGTAAGCCGTCTGAACTCGATCCCAACGGTTATCACGATCCATCGCGTAGTAACGGCCGACAACAGTGGCAATGGCGCCTACGCCCAGATCTGCAAAAGCCTTCTCAGCAAGGGCAATCGACGGCTCTGCAGAGCGAGGCGGCATATCACGACCATCCAAAATAGCGTGCAGATAAACCTGCTTCGCACCACGCTGAACGGCCATTTTAGCCAACGCAACAATATGCTCTTCGTGGCTGTGAACACCGCCAGGGGATAATAGGCCAGTAATGTGCACCGCTTTACCCTTTGTAATCGCGGCATCCATCGCGCTAACGAGTGCGCTGTTCTCGAAGAAATCACCATCGGCAATCGCTTTGGTAATACGCGTCAGGTTTTGGTAAACCGTTCGGCCTGCACCGATATTCATGTGCCCTACTTCAGAGTTACCCATCTGACCATCTGGAAGGCCCACGGCCATGCCCGATGTTTGAATACGTGAGTTTGGATTATTGGCCAATAGACCATCCCAAACAGGCGTATTAGCAGCGGCTACAGCTGATGATTCAGTGGCTTCGACTCCGTACCCATCTAGGATAAGAAGCGCTCTTGGGGTGCGCATATCACTCATAGTTATGAATATTCCGGTTATAAGACTTTAGATTGATAGAGATTTTAACCGTTGAGGCCCGTTAAAACCATTAAACATTGGTGATTTTTCAGTCAGCCCCCTTATCCCTTGAGGCTCTGCAATGTATACTTTCGCGCATTAATTTTTATTGCATACACAGGTCTGAAATGGAAAACGTAATCGAATTTATCGGCAATCACACCATGATGGTTGTTGCTTGGGCATTTACCCTAGCCATGCTGATCTTTACTGAGCGTATGAAAGGCGGTAAATCAGTGACGGCCGCTGAAGCAACACGCCTTATTAACAAAGAAGATGCTGTTGTTCTTGATATCCGAGCGCACAAAGATTTCAGCACTGGCCACCTGACTAACTCGATCAACATTCCACTGGCTGATTTCGATCGCCGCATGACTGAGTTGGATCAGTACAAAGAGAAGCCGATCATTGTAGTGTGTAACATGGGTCAGACAGCGGGCACCGCGTGTCGCAAAATGAAATCGGCTGGATTCACCCAGGCGATGCGTCTTACGGGAGGCATCTCTGAGTGGCGCCACCAAAGCATGCCAGTGGTAACAAAATGACAGTAGAAATTTACAGCTCAGCTCTATGCGGTTTTTGCACACGTGCAAAGATGTTACTTGATCACAAAGGTGTTTCATTTAACGAGATCAGCGTAGATCAGGATCCAACAAAACGCGCTGAAATGATGGAACGCAGTGGTCGACGTACCGTTCCTCAAATCTTTATCGGCGAGCACCACGTTGGCGGATGCGACGATCTGTTCGCACTTGAGCGCAATGGTGAACTGGACGGACTGCTGGCGAACAACGCCGGCGAATAATTAGAACGATTAAAAGTAAGGAAGCAACATGTCTGAAGAGAATCAGCAACCAGCACCTCAGTTTGGTATGAAGCGCGTCTACTTAAAAGACGCATCACTTGAAACACCTGCTGGCCCAGAAATTTTCAACAAAGCTTGGCAGCCACAGGTTGGTCTAGATGTTAATTCGGCTAGCCGTGTACTGGGCGATGATCACTACGAAGTAAACCTAACACTGACTGTGACCGTTAAGACAGAAGACGAAACAGCCTTTCTGATCGAAGTACAGCAAGCTGCTATCTTCCAGATCAGCGGCTTTGAACCAGCACAACTGCACCACACTCTAGGTGCATACTGCCCAACGCTTCTATTCCCATACGCTCGTGAAGCAGTAGACAATCTAGCGACTAAAGCTAGCTTCCCTGCACTGATGCTTGCACAGGTGAACTTCGATGCTTTGTACGCTCAGAAAGTTCAGCAAGTTATGGAACAGCAGAAAGCAGAGCAAGGCGAAGCTGAAGCGGCTGAATAAGCTCGCACTGTAATCAACGTAAAAAGGAGGCAACAGCCTCCTTTTTTGTTGTCTTAAGATCGGTGATTTACGAGCCCAGCCTAACGCCCTCCGGCCACATCGATAAAGGATCCGGTAACGTATGACGCGTCGTCAGATAATAACCAAGCGATGGTATTGGCTACTTCTTCAGCACTGCCACCTCGTTGCATAGGAATATTTGGGGCTAATCGATCTACACGCCCAGGCTCCCCGCCATCGGCATGCATCTCTGTATAAATAAATCCAGGTCTAACTGCGTTAACTCTAATCGGCTGACTGGCTAACTCCATCGCTAAACCACGAGTCAGCGTATCCATCCCTCCTTTTGCCGTTGCATAATCTATGTACTCATTGGGAGAACCGGTTCGAGCCGCCACTGAAGAGACATTCACAATGGAACCTGAGGTAGGTGAGCGACGAATGAACTCACGGCAACAAAGAAAGCAACTGGTTAAATTATTTCGAAGGATTGTATCGAACCTGTTCAGCTCTAGATCGATAAACCTCGACTGTTTCATCAGCTGACCGGCGTTGTTGACTAGGTACTGTACCTGGCCGTATTTCTCTTCAACGGCATCAAACAACTCAATGACATCCTGCTCCTTGGATACATCCGCCTGATAGCAAAAGGCTTCACCTTGTCCATCTAAAATGGCTTTGACAACCGTCTCTGCGGCGATCAGATTAGAGCGATAGTTAACGCATACCTGGTATCCCTCAGCGGCCAGTCTAAGGCAGGTAGCTGAACCAATCCCCCTCGCACCACCTGTAACAATCACAACACGATTCATACTGTTAGACTCTTTTTTATTTATGAGAGTTTTATCACAGATTTAACGCTGCCGCTTCACTCTAGTCCTCTTCCGTTAAAGCTCTACCCTACAGAGACTAGAAATTGAGAAACAGATATAACCGCTAGAGATATTAGCGTGGTGAAGGTTAACGCCATACCCGCAACTCTGAGAATACCCGGAGCCTCTTTAGATCGAAAACCGGCAAAATGAATCAAGCGTGATGCTACAAACATAAAACCCAGAACCCAGACAGCCCATGCAGCAAGGCCAACGTACTCGACCATCGCTAACATAAGCAGAGTCAGAGGGGCGTACTCAATAAAATTCCCATGATTGCGAACAGCCCTCTCCAAAGCGGGATCATCTGCCGTGCCAACACTAATACTGTGTGCTTTACGGATTTTAATGACACGATACGAGAGATAGACAAGGAAACAGGCCGCAAAAGCAGCAAAGATGGGGGTAATCATAGAAACTCCAATGTTTTTCACATTTACGACAGACTTCCCTAAACAGATGTCACAAATTGAAAAAACTCATGTTATCTTGCAACGATCATTGATAAGCTATTTCTAATATAAGCTAATCATTAGGAGAGCAGCATGGCGGTTATTGAGCTAAACCAAGAGAATTTTGAATCGACCATTACGCAAAACAACTTTGTGATTGTCGATTATTGGGCGCCTTGGTGCGGTCCTTGTAAAGCCTTTGGCCCAACCTTTGATACCGTCTCTGAAGAGTTCCCAGACGTCGTCTTTGGCAAGGTGAATACTGAGGTTGAACAGCAAATTGCAGCAGAGTTCCGCATTCGCTCGATTCCAACACTGATGATCTTCCGCGACAACATTCTGATCTACAACGAAGGCGGTGCACTGCAAGCGGGACAGCTTCGCGAACTACTGACCAAAGCGGCTGAACTTGATATGGATGCCGTTCGTGCAGAGATTGAGCAACAAGCCGCAGCTAAAGCTGAATAGTCTTCAGACTCAACAGGCGTCCAATTTGGGCGCCAGTTCTTTCTAAATTTTCAGCGCCATTAGCAAGCGCCTCTTCCAAGCTACAAACACCTGGAACCACTGAGAAAAGTGCATCTATCCCAACTTCATGCACGCCCTCTGCCCCCTCACCAATTGAGCCACAGAGTGCAATCACAGGCAGGTCGTGCTGTTTAGCCCAACGTGCAACGCCCACGGGGGTTTTACCACTTAGACTTTGACCGTCCATTCGTCCTTCACCGGTAATCACCAGATCGGCACCCTTAAGTGTTTTATGGAAATCGACCGCCTCCAGAACCAGATCGATACCTGGTGCTAAGCGAGCATCTAAGAACTGAACCAGCGCATAGCCAAGACCACCGGCTGCGCCCGCGCCCGCACGATCTCGTAAATCCTTACCCAACAGGTCAGCACTCACGTCGGCCAATCGAGCTAGGGCGTCATCCAACTGTTGAACCTGTTCAGGTGTCGCTCCCTTTTGCGGGCCAAAAATAGCAGAAGCCCCCCGCTCACCTAACAGCGGATTATCAACATCACAGGCGACTAGAAACTCTGTCTCGGCTAAACGTGGATCAAATCCGGTTAGATCTACACAGCCCAGATGAGCCAGTGCCGCACCCCCTTCAGCAAGCTCTTGACCTGCCGCATCAAGAAACTTAGCGCCCAGGGCCCTTAAAAGCCCCGTTCCACCATCATTGGTGGCACTGCCTCCTAAGCCCATAATGATGCGACGCGCCCCTTGATCCAGGGCTTTAAGGATCAGCTCACCCGTACCATAGGTTGAAGCCGTTAGGGCATCTCGCTGTTCAGGCAGTATCTTATCCAACCCCGAGGCAGCAGCTGTTTCGACAACAGCGGTCAGTGGCACACCCTCTTGGTGACCCAGTACGCCCCAGATAGCATTGAGGGGCTGCCCTAATGGACCCGTCACTTCAGCCGTGTGTTGCTGTCCAGAGGTTGCTGCAATCAGCGCTTCCGTCGTACCCTCGCCACCGTCCGCCACAGGTACGCAGTAAATGTCGACATCCGCTAGCGTTGACTCAATACCTTTGGCAATCGCACGCGCAACACTCTCTGCATCTAAGCTCTCTTTAAACGAATCAGGGGCAATGACTAGCTTCATCAACAAGGCTCCAGCAATTGGGACTCACTCAACTATCGCATTGTGCACTGCATCAAGCAATAAAAAACCCAGCATAGGGCTGGGTCTTGTTACATTACCAATCTTACGATGGCTGTTTAGTAGTTCGTAGGTAAGGCAGCTTGATGTCTACATCACCAAAACGCTCTTTAGCCTCTTCATCGTTAAGTGATAGAGCTACGATGACGTCCTCACCGGGCACCCAGTTTGCTGGCATCGCAATTGGCACACCGTAAGAAGCTTGAAGTGCATCTAGGGCACGCAAAACCTCAGCAAAATTACGACCTACAGACATAGGGTACGTCATCGAAAGCTGTAACTTTTTATCTGGGCTAAAAATGAAAACAACTCGAACACTAGCAGAATCAGCTGCTGTTCTGCCATCAGGAAGGTATGCTTCCGCTGGCAACATATCCAGTGCTTTAGAAACCTCTAGCGACTCATCAGCAATGATTGGGAAATTAGCCTTTGCATTGGCAAAGCTCTCGATATCGCACTTCCACTCTTTGTGCTCATCAACACCGTCAACCGATAGACCGATCACTTTCGTGTTGCGCTTAGCCCATTCATCAGCCAGTTGAGCAACTGCGCCAAATTCAGTTGTACATACTGGAGTAAAGTCTTTCGGATGGCTGAAAAGGATAGTCCAGCTATCACCAATGAAATCATGAAGCTTGAATTCACCCTGATCAGTGACAAGATCAAGATTTGGAACAGTATCATTAATACGTAAAGCCATGGTTTATCTCCATTGTTAATTTAATTTCGACTTGTTTTCAGTCGATATGGTTATAGTTACATAACAAAAATACATAATAAATTTTATTATGTTTATGGCCTTGATAAATTATATCTATTTTGGTCATCGAAGACCTTGGCGAAAAAAGAACTTAAACCAGTTCGCCTGTGTCACGATCACGCTTGGCTAATCGACCACGACTTGCAACGTAGTGCTGATTAAAGAGTTTGAAATAGGCATTGAGGTGATTAGCGGCAGGTTCATCGCCAAGCTGCTCAAGCAGCGCGATGGCCACTTCGGCGGTGCAGAGTTGTCCTTCATGAATCGCTTTGCGCAATCCATAACTCGACTCGCGCACTTCATCCAGACTGATCACTGGAAGATGTTGTAGGTAGTCAGAGTGGCGGAAGATTCTGCGCGCTTGTCGCCAGGTACCATCCAGCAGAATTAAAAGGGGCTTAGCCGAATTCTGTTGGACCTGAACGGGCGTTGTCATTCGCTCGAGGTAGTCCTCTGCGGGTGGGAATACAATGATAGGCTGGTAACTGGGGTCGTTCAGCAAAGCCGTTAACTCGTCACCGGGTTGTTTGCGGCCTTGCCACTCTATGACGCGGGTTTTAGCGATGCTGTCGGCGATTAGCCTACCGGTATTGGTGGGTTTATAGGTTTCGTAACGATGCATCAACACCACAAATTCAACCTGTGATTCCACTTCAGATCGGTACTCACAGATACAGGCGGTGATTGGCAGACGGCACTGTTCACAGCGCTTTACATTAGCACCACGCGTAACAAAGGGTTTACGAGGGGGATTGTCGACCTGAGGCATTGAGCAGCGTTAAAACTTAGCTTTTAGCGCTGCTATCAGTCTCTTCTGAGTCTGAACGGTTTGCGTCGTCTTCCGCTTCAGCCGCAGCGAACTCATCTTCAAACTCCTCCTCATCCGTGTTGCGGACAAAGATACGGCCCATAATCAGACCCACTTCGAACAGCAGCCACATTGGCAGTGCGAGCAGAGATTGAGAGATGATATCTGGCGGTGTCAGCAGCATGCCGACAACAAAACAGCCAACGATCACATAGGCACGTTTTTCACCCAGTGATTGCGCCGTTGTCGCGCCTGACCAGATCAATAACAGCGTCGCGATAGGGATCTCGAAGACCACACCAAAAGCGAAGAACAGTTTTAGTACGAAGTTCAAATAGCTGCTGATGTCCGTCATCACCGCAACGTTCTCTGGACCTACGCTGGTAAAGAAACCAAATACTAGTGGGAAGACCACGAAGTAGGCAAAGGCAATACCGGCGTAGAAGAGGAAGATCGATGAGATCAGAAGAGGCACGGCAAGGTGCTTCTCATTTTCGTAAAGACCCGGTGCGATGAAGCTCCAGATCTGATGCAAAATGTAAGGAATACCGATGAATACCGCTAACACCAGTGCCAATTTAAAGGGCGCAAAGAACGGCGACGTGACGTCCGTCGCAATCATGCTGGTCCCTTCAGGCAGCAGCGCCGTCAGCGGTGCCGATAGGTAGGCATAAAGATCATTCGCGAAGTAGAAAAGCCCCGCAAAAATCACCAGCACGAACAACACGATGCGCATGACGCGCTGGCGTAACTCGATTAGGTGGGCAATTAATGGCTGCTCTTTATCAGCTGTGTTTGTTTGGCTCATTCTGCTCTGTATTGTCCGCTAGCTGCTCAGCTGGTTCAGCAGTTACCGGCTCGGCAACATCTGATTCAGCGACTTGGGCAGCGCTCTCTTCTTGAGCGTTCTCTTCAGCTATGGCGGTTGGCTTGTAAGCTTCGTGAACGGAAGGGTCACTGGTAAATGAAGTAGGGTCAAAGTCGGTTTTGGGGGCGTCAGGTGCCGCTTTTTCTGCAGGCGAATCCTCACCAAAAGGACGCTGGAAAGATTCGGTAACATCACCAAGCTCTTTCTCTAGCTGATCTTTGCTCATCGCCGTGGTGCGTTTTAGCTCGTCAACGCGCAACTCTTCATTGATCTCGCGTTGAATCGAGCCGATAGAGCGGCGAATACGACCTACCCATAGGCCAACCGTGCGAGCTGCTGTCGGCAGTTTCTCTGGACCAAGTACGACCAGACCTACTACACCAACAATGAGCAGCTCGGCAAAACCGATATCAAACATCTTAAATTAAGACTTAGATTCGGTTTTATCTTCAGTTTTTTCAGCGTCTGCAGCTTTAAACTCTGCATCACTCTCTTGAGCGATTGATTTAGGCTCTTCTTTTGCGCCTTCATCAGACATTGCTTTTTTGAAGCCTTTTACAGCGGAACCTACGTCACCACCCAGGTTACGAAGTTTCTTAGTACCGAACAGCAGAATGATAATGCCGAGTACGATAACCAATTGCCAAATGCTGATACCACCAAAACCCATTACAGTTCTCCTAACGCGTTGTTGTTCTGTTTTAGTTTGTTATACACCTATTATTTGGTGCGATTTGCTTTTTCTTCAAGGCCTGACAGACCAAAACGTCGTGCCAGCTCCTCTAAAACCTGTTCCGGTGACACATCTAAGTGCTTTAACGCCACCATGGTATGGAACCAAAGATCAGCAGTTTCGTAGATTAGCTCCGAATTGTCACCACTCTTTTCTGCATCTTTAGCCGCAAGGATGGTTTCAGTCGCCTCTTCACCCACTTTCTCTAAGATTTTATTTAACCCTTTAGAGTAAAGACTGGCTACATAACTCGAGTCAGCTGACGCCCCTTTACGTTCTTCAAGAATAGCGGACAGTTCGCCAATAACGTTATTCACCTTTGGTATCCTCTTTCGCATACAGCAGCGCTGGATCCTTCAGCACGTCCGTTTCAACTTGCCATTCGCCGGTCTCACTGTTGAGCTTACGGTAAAAACAGCTGCGGCGACCTGTATGACAAGCCACTTCGCCAATTTGTTCAACGCTCAACTGAATGACATCTGCATCACAGTCCAAGCGGATCGCGTGCAGCTGCTGAACATTACCCGACTCTTCACCTTTACGCCAAAGCTTTTGACGCGAACGCGACCAATAAATTGCACGCCCTTCGGCCACACTCAACTCTAATGACTCGCGGTTCATCCAAGCGACCATTAGGTTTTCACCGGTTTTGTAATCTTGAGCGATCGCCGGTACTAAGCCGCGATCATCCCACTTAATTTCATCTAACCAAGACATCTCTCTTTCCTATGCCCGCCACACAAGCAGCCAAGCCAAACCGGCTGGCAGCCAAGCATAACCGGGTAGGGATTCTACCCAAGCCAATACGGCCGGTTCTGCCAATGCTGTCGCAGCTGCTAAAGTGGCTGCCAGCAGCAGAGTACGGCGAGTATTGCGTGATCGCTGCTCTTGCGCTTGCTGCAAAGCCAGCATGCGTTGGAACTCTAACTCACCCGCTTGACGGTTTTGTTGCAAGTTATCAAAGACCAGTTGTGGAATTTGCGGTAACTTCTCAATCCAATCCGGTGCCTGCTGCTTAATGTTCTTAATCATCGCTTTGACACCCATACGCTCTTTCATCCAGTTCTCTAGATAGGGTTTACCCGTTTTCCAAAGATCCAATTCTGGATAGAGCTGCCGACCCAGCCCTTCAATATTGAGCAAAGTTTTTTGCAGAAGAATAAGCTGAGGTTGCACAACCATATTAAAGCGACGCGCCGTCTGGAACAGCCCTAACAGCACCATTCCAAATGAGATATCCTTCAATGGCTTTTCAAAAATCGGCTCGCAGACACTGCGAATCGCGGTTTCAAAAGCGTGAACATTGGTATCAGCAGGCACCCAACCGGAGTCGATGTGTAGCTGTGCCACCAAACGGTAGTCGCGCTGGAAGAAGGCTAAAATATTACGCGCCAGGTAGCTCTGATCTTCAGGTGAAAGCGATCCCACAATACCAAAATCAACGGCTATATATTGCGGATCGTCAGGGTTTTCACGCGATACAAAGATGTTACCTGGGTGCATATCAGCATGGAAAAAACTGTCACGGAAGACCTGCGTAAAGAAGATCTCGACGCCACGTTCAGCCAGCTTCTCCATATTGGTACCCTGGGCTTTTAACGCTTCAACATCGGCCACAGGAATTCCGGAGATACGCTCCATCACCATGACACTTTGACGAGTAAAGTCCCAATAAACCTCGGGCACATAAAGCATATCTGAGTCGGCAAAATTACGTCTTAGCTGAGTCGCATTGGCCGCCTCTTTGCGCAGATCGAGCTCATCAAAGATGGTCTGCTCGTACTCTTCAACCACCTCAACGGGACGCAGGCGCTTACCTTCGGACCAAAGATTTTGCACCATGCGTGCCATGACATAGAGCAGCGCTACGTCTTGGCGGATCACGCGTTCAATGCCAGGGCGAATCACTTTGACAACGACAGCTCGACCATCTTTCAGTCGGGCTGGATGAACTTGGGCAACGGATGCCGAGGCTAAGGGCTCAGCATCGAACTCTGCAAAAAGCTCATCGACACTGGCACCCAGTTGTTTCTCTATCAATTGTCGCGCTTGTGCGCCTTCGAACGGAGGCACTCGGTCCTGCAGCAGTGCTAATTCATCGGCGAGATCTGGCGGCAGCAAGTCACGTCGGGTTGATAGGGTCTGTCCAAACTTAATAAATACAGGACCTAAAGCGATCAATGCACCGCGTAAACGGGCCTCAGAGCTGCCGTTGGCACGGAAGAAGAGACGCCAAGGCAACAGCGTAACCACAAGGCGAAGGTACCAAGGCAAGCGGGTCGTGATGATGAAGGTATCAAGACGAAAACGGGCGATAACCCAATAAATTTTGATGATTCTAAGAATGCTTTGCACGAAACGGCCGCCAGCACTGATCGATAATGAAGCGGCTATTATGCCACCTTAGAGGAGTACAAAAAACAACTGCTCCAAAAGGAGCAGCTGTTAGAAGGTTATTGCGCCTTTATTGAGCGTTGCGCTCTTTCTCGATTAGGTGTTCTGCCACTTTCAACATGTTGGCGTGTGAACCCGTTAGAGTAGAGGTCACTAAGTATTTACCGTTAACGATGATGCTTGGTACACCCTGAATCTGGTATCCACGGACACGCGCATCACTCTGCTTCAACTGCATGCCAACCGCAAAGGAGTTGTAGGTCTTAAGGAAGTCCTGCTTCGACACGCCATGCTCTTCAAATACTTCAGCGATATCTTCTGGGCTGCGAAAACGACGACGTTCAACATGAATCGCATCAAACATCGCTTGGTGAACCTTATCTTTAACGCCCAGTAGCTTACCTACGTAGTATGCACGAGCGAGCGGCTCCCAACTGCGGCCAAACACAACTGGCATATTTTCAAACGTCACGTCGTCTGCAAGCTTCTGGCTCCAAGCGTGAAGCATCGGCTCAAAGGCATTACAGTGCGGACAAGAGTAACCAAAGGCCTCAACCACCTCGATTTTGCTCGAATCCGCTGTCGGTACAGGCTGTTTAAGAACGGTGTAGTGCTCACCCGCCTTCCACTCTGTCGCATGAGCAAGTGTGGCGCTAAGCGATAAAACGGCAACAGCAAACAGATTGAATGAACGTCTTAACATGGTTTAGTTCCTTGGAATTTATCTTTAATAACTAAAGTAATGGTCATGGCTGAATTGAAGCTGAAATCAAAAAAGGCAGCCGAAGCTGCCTCTTTATGGGAGTCTACGATTACTCGTACAGACCCTGGATGTAAGCGGCTACCGCTTTCATTTCGTTCTCTTTCATCTTCGCAGCGATCGTACGCATCATCGCGTTTGGATCGTTGTTACGCTCACCTGAGTAGAACTTCTTAAGTGTGCTCTCAGTGTATTGAGCGTGCTGACCCGCTAGAGCTGGGTAGCCTGCTGAAGTGATTCCTTTGCCTGCAGGACCGTGACAGGCAGTACAAGCTGCAACACCACTCTCTGGGTTACCTGCGCGGTAGATCTTCTGACCAAGCTCAACCAGTGCTGGATCTGCCTGACCACCAACCATCGTTTTACCTGCGTAGTGAGCGGCAATCGCAGCAAGCTCATCATCGCTCATCGCATCAAGAAGACCAGTCATTTCAGGAATCGCACGTGCACCTGATTTGATCTCTTTAAGCTGCTTTAGCAGGTATGGCTGACCTTGGCCGGCAATCTTAGGAAAGTTACCCACCATGCTGTTACCATCAGCACCGTGACAGCCAGCACAAACAGCCGTTAGTTGAGCGACATCTGCCGCATTCGATCCGCTAACCAGACCAACGCTGATCAACATTCCGAGTAATACTTTTTTCATGGCTCTCTACCCACATTTCATCTTTGAAAAGTTTGAAACCAGTGGTGCTGGCTTCGTCGAATCCGTTCAACGCGCTCGTTTTTTTCACTTTTGGTGGTTACGAGTTGACGACAGCGCTAAAATTGCGGTGCATTATAAACCTAATCATCTATAACGAAAACCGATAAACCCCGTACTTATATAGTACTAAAGGCCAGATATGACTGAAGAGTTAGAACAAATTCATTACAACACAGCACGTTTTCTTATAAGCGCGGCAAAACTCAGTCAATGTCCAGAGGATGTCGGTGCAGAAGTTGCTTTCGCTGGGCGCTCCAATGCCGGCAAGTCGAGTGCCATTAACTCGCTAACCAATCAGAACAGTTTAGCGCGCACCTCAAAAACACCAGGTCGCACCCAGCTGATCAACTTTTTCGATCTGAATGTCGAAGGTGTGCGCATTGTCGACCTTCCAGGGTATGGCTATGCGAAAGTGCCCATCGCGATGAAAGAGCACTGGCAAAAGCATCTCGATGACTACCTACAGCGCCGTCAATGTCTGCGCGGGGTGGTACTGGTGATGGATATCCGCCATCCGATGAAAGAGTTTGATGAGATGATGATCGACTGGTGTGAATCAACGGGCGTGCCACTACATATCCTGCTCACCAAAGCCGACAAGCTAAAACGCGGCCCAGCTCAGGCTACGTTGTTGAAAATTAAGAAAGAGACCAAAGAGCGTCTGGCCGACAAAGTCAGCGTACAGGTCTTTTCGGCACTGAAGAAAACGGGCGTCGATCAGCTACGTAACCGCTTAGACAGCTGGCTACTGCCTGAGCAGTACGACGCAGAATAGAGCTAATTGTGTGAATGGGGGCAAGCTTAGTGGGCTTGCTCCCAGTTATCACCGACACCCACTTCGACCAACAGCGGTACACTTAATTCAGCGGCCGACTCCATCAGACGTTTAATCTCAGCATTAAACGCTTCAATCTGATCTTCAGCCACTTCAAAAACCAATTCATCGTGCACCTGCATGATCATTCTGGCGTCAAAGCCGCTCTCTGTTAGCCACGCATCCACCGCCAACATGGCGCGCTTAATGATATCGGCGGCGGTACCCTGCATCGGAGCGTTGATCGCAGTCCGTTCAGCCCCCTGGCGCAACATTGGGTTACGGGCATTAATCTCTGGCAAGTAGAGACGGCGACCAAAGATGGTCTCAACGTACCCCTGCTCGCGCGCCATGTCGCGGGTGCTCTCCATGTAGTTTTGGACACCTGGGTAGGTTTCGAAATAGTGCTCAATGTAGGTTTGCGCCTCTTTACGCGACGTACCCAACTGCTTGGCCAAACCAAACGCAGACATACCGTAGATCAAGCCGAAGTTGATCGCTTTGGCACTGCGGCGCTGATCGGTGCTGACCTCATCAGGTGAGACCTTAAAGACCTCTGCAGCCGTCGCTTTGTGGATGTCATCGCCATTGGCAAAGGCGTTGACCAACCCAGCATCGCCAGAGAGGTGCGCCATAATGCGCAGTTCGATCTGTGAATAGTCTGCTGCCACCATGCGGTAGCCCTCTGGAGCGACAAAGGCGTGTCGAATGCGTCGACCTTCGGCCGTTCTAACCGGAATGTTCTGCAGGTTAGGGTCGGTCGAAGAGAGGCGTCCGGTAGCCGTCACCGCTTGGTGATACGAGGTGTGCAGACGACCCGTATTGGGATCAACCATCGTCGGCAGTTTGTCCGTGTAGGTCGATTTCAATTTGGTTAGACCGCGGTGCTCAATAATCAGCTTGGGCAGCGGGTACTCCAGCGCCAGCTCTTGCAGCACCTCTTCTGCCGTCGACGGGGCCCCTTTCGGCGTCTTCTTAATCACCGGCAAACCCTGCTTTTCAAACAGAATGGTCTGCAGCTGCTTAGGTGAGGATAGATTGAAGGGCTCACCCGCTGCTTCAAACGCATCGTTCTCTAACACCTTAAGGCGCTGCTCAATCTCAGCACTCTGTTGCGCCAGCATCACTGATTTAATCAGCGCACCGTTGCGTTCAATGCGTGACAGAACCGGAATCAGTGGGATTTCGATCTCGTCCAGAATCGGTTTCACCGAAGGCACATCATTTAGAGCCTGCTGCAATGTCTCATGCAGACGCCAGGTAATATCGGCATCTTCAGCGGCATAAGGGGCGGCCTGCTCTATCTCGATCTGATTAAAGGTCAGTTGCTTCTTGCCTTTACCGGCCAAGGATTCAAAGCTGATGGTACTCTCATCTAGATAGAACTTAGCCAAACTGTCCATATCATGGCGTGTCGCAGTGCTGTTGAGCACATAGGATTCCAGCATGGTATCCGCTGATACGCCTTGAACATTGATGCCATATCGCGCCAGCACATTCATGTCGTACTTAATGTGCTGACCCACTTTATTGAGGGACGCATCCTCGAGCAGGACTTTAAGCTCAGCCAACGCCCAGTCAAAGTTAACTTGCTCGGGGACACCAACGTAATCATGGCCTAGTGGCAGATATGCCGCTTTGCCCGCTTCACAACAGAATGAGACACCGACCAACTGCGCTTGCATGTAGTTTAGGCTGGTCGTCTCAGTATCAAAGGCAAAGGTGCCCGCAGCACGCAGTTTGGCAAACCACGCAGAGGCCGTCGCCTGATCCAAAATGGTTTCGTAGTGGCGTTCAACACTGGGCTTAGGAGCAACGGGCTCGTTTGTAGCTACGGAATCTTGCGTCGCTTGCCCATCGGGGCCCTCTAATAGTGCCACCCAAGAGCGGAACTCGTAATCCTTAAATAGCTCAATCAACGAAGCGTTATCAGGTTGAGGAAGGTGCACATCCGACAGAGAGATCGACAGCTCAACATCGGTTTTAATCGTGGCCAACAGATAGGAGAGCTCAGCCGCTTCGCGATGCTCTTCAAGCTTCTTGGCCATGGTTTTAGAGCCGCGGAAGGTTAGATCGGCAATCTTATCGAGATTTTGGTAGAGGTCACTGATACCGCCAATACCTTGCAGAAGCGCCAATGCCGTCTTCTCGCCCACCCCTGGCACACCTGGAATGTTGTCGACCTTATCGCCCATCAGCGCCAGATAGTCGATGATCAATTCTGGGGGAATACCAAACTTTTCGACCACACCATCACGATCCATCTTAGTGTCAGTCATGGTGTTGATTAGGGTGACCTTATCATCGACCAATTGCGCCATATCTTTATCGCCCGTTGAGATCACAACCTCTAAGTTGTGCGCTTCGGCTTGGCGCGCCAGAGTACCGATCACATCATCCGCTTCGACGCCCTCTTCCACTAAAAGTGGCAATCCCATCGCTTTAATAATGTTATGAACCGGTTCAATTTGCTCACGCAGATCATCGGGCATCGGGGGACGCTGTGCTTTGTATTCAGGATAGATCTCATCACGAAAGGTTTTACCCTTAGCATCGAAGATGACCGCCACTGGAGAGTTGGGATAACTCTTTAGCAGACTGCGCATCATTGAGGTGACCAGTCGCACCGCACCGCTTGGACGTCCGTCGGATGTTCTTAAATCAGCCTGTTGTGACGCAAAGAAGGCACGGAACAGATAAGAGGAGCCATCAACGAGAACTACAGGGGCTTTTGTGTCGGTCATAATAAGATATCTATTGTATTTTTAAGCAAGGCACACAATCATAGACAAAAGCGCTGCTGCACCCAAGCTTTAGCAGCAGATAGCCCCCGATCATTGAGAACCAACCATGGCTGTATATACTCAGGTGTCTGACACCGACCTCGACAAACTGCTCGCTGATTTTGATCTTGGCCAGGCCGTGGCACTGAAAGGCATTGACGGTGGCATCGAAAACACCAACTTTTTCTTAACAACTGAAAAGAGTGGCCAACAGGCGGAGTATGTACTCACTCTCTTTGAAGAGCTTGATAGAGATGAAGTGCCCTTCTTTGTTGAGCTGGGTAGTTGGCTAGCGAAGCGCAATGTTCCCGTCTCTTATGCCATCGAAGATCGCAACGGCATTGGCTTGAAACAGATCTCAAAAAAACCGGCTATTATTCAGCCGCGCTACCCCGGTGCACACCTAAAACGCGAGCTTCTGACGGCCAATCACTGTGCTCAAATCGGCACGGCCCTTGCACACTACCACCAAGCCTCTAACGATTTTTACCTTAAGCGTCAGGCACACCGTGGAGTATTTTGGTGGCGCAGAGAGAGTGAACGACTCGCGCCTTTTATCGATTCAGAGTCGCGTGATCTGCTGTCCGAAGAGGTCGCTCGGTTTGATGAGCTGCGCGACACCTACACCAACCTGCCGATGGGCATTACGCATGGGGATCTTTTCCATGACAACGCGCTGTTCCATGAGGATAAGCTGACGGCGATTCTGGATATCTATAATGCGGCAACCGCCTACTGGCTCTATGACCTAGCGATTGTTGCCAATGATTGGTGTCTGGATGAAAACCTGAAGATTGATTCGGTGCGAGAGCAGGCCCTATTAAAAGCCTACTCAGCCATTCGCCCCTTTACTGCAGAAGAGCATGAGGTTTGGCCGCAGCTGACTCGTACCGCCGCAATGCGTTTTTGGCTATCACGCCTGGAGCCTTGGGTTGATGCCCAGCAAGGCAATGGCAGCGATAAGACACTGAAAGACCCTGATGAGTTTAAACAGGTGCTGATGCACCGAATTAAATCACCGAGTCAGCTGTAGGAACGAATTTCTACAGTTAAGAGAGTGGTGTCAGACCAGAGGTCGGACACCTGTGCGGAACCAGTGGGTCTGACCTCTGGTCTGACCCAGCTATCTATGCCAGTGATAATAAAGCTTCCGCCAACTTAGTCTCATCGTAGCGATCTGTGTGCTCAGTATTCGCCAGATCAACATCCACAAGTTGAATGCCACGCTTATCTAGCCAGTTTAGAAACTCTGCATCAATGCCACTCAACAGTGTGGAATCGGTCAGCAGAATATCGATACAGCGCTCCGCTCTACCTTGAAGAACACCGCCTGCATCTCGAGCAACAAATCGTTCCAACTGCTCAATCTGCTCCTGCAACGTCATACCAAATTGTTCAGGATCATTACCTAAATTGGGGACATACACTTTTCTGGCAGGGTTATCCATAATCGCTTTACCCACCCCTTTCGGGAGTAAGTTAGCCAGAATACTGCTGTAGAAACTGCCTGGCGGGAAGACGAGAAGATCTGCTGAATTGATCCAACCTCTCTCTTGATCGGCCAGATGCGATTCCGAGCCCTGCGGCAAGTGCAGATCAAGCGAGGCGATACGCTCATTTAATGGCTGGGACTCTTTTCCTGTCATCCGATGCTGTCCGATGATCTCTCGCCCACTCTCTGTGGTCACTTTCAGTTCACCGCACTCGTCCGTGACGGTGCGTACCTGGCCTCTGACATGAACCAGACGACTGAACAGCAGGGCAATAGGATCTAATGAACGATTATGGCTCAGGTAGCCCCCCGCCAATATCAGATTACCAATACTGGCTCGCCTGAAGTGAAAATCCTTGGGGGCTGACTCAAGAAAGTAGTTTAAAAAATCACAAATAATGCTCTGCACGGGCTCGGGAATGGACTGAACTCGCCTGTCGTTGCGTTGTTGCATCGCCTCGACCCTTGCACGCAATACCGATTGCGATTCATCGGTCGGAAGGCGGTAAGCAAATAGCTCGGTCACCTCAGGGTGACCGGCGAGTGAGGCGTCAGCTAACGCCATCATTCGGGAACGTAAATCGCCCACGGCAGGCATATCAAATGCTTTTCGCAACACAGCGGAGCTACCGCCAGAGTCATAGGGGGTCACTAAATGAATAGAGTTATGGGTATAGCGTTTGAGTATCTGGGAAAAGCCATTCAACGCAGTGCCACCGCTGAAAAAGAGCAGCTTAGGCCCGGTTTCAGGGTTGGCTTGATACTCAGCCAAACGGGCAGTCGTATGGTCAGCAGATAGGGGCATTCACTACTCTATGATGGTGGATTGATCATCCCAGTGTAAGTTTGCTGCGTAGGAATGCCAAGACTCCCATAATAATTATGCGTATACTGTACGCCCATTCAGTAATTTCTCTTTTTGAGCAGTGCGACACTATGGATGTAACTCACATTATCGACTCCCTCAACGATGCGCAGCGTGAAGCGGTTACCGCGGATATCAGCAACCTTCTGGTGCTGGCCGGCGCAGGATCGGGCAAGACGCGTGTCTTGGTTCACCGAATCGCTTGGTTAATCGAAGCCGAGCAGATTTCACCCTATTCGATATTGGCGGTTACCTTTACCAATAAAGCGGCTAAAGAGATGCGTGGACGTATCGAGACCCTGCTCAACGTCAACGTTCATGGTATGTGGGTTGGCACCTTCCACGGCTTGGCGCACCGACTGCTTCGCTCGCACTGGCAAGAGGCCGGACTGCGTGAGAACTTCCAGATCATGGACTCCGATGACCAGTTACGTTTGGTTAAACGCATCTCTAAGGAGATGGGATTAGATGATTCACGCTGGCCGCCGAAACAGATTCAGTGGTACATCAATGCACAGAAAGATGAAGGGCTGCGCAGCAAACATCTAGAGCGCACCGGTGACTTGGTTCAAGACACGCTAATACGCGTCTATGAGGCCTTTGAACAGGCCTGTGACCGTGGCGGTATGATCGATTTTGGTGAGCTCCTACTGCGCTGCCTTGAGCTACTGCGCGATAAGAACCCTCAACTGCTGCAACACTATAAAGAGCGCTTCCGATACGTCTTAGTAGACGAGTTCCAGGATACCAACGCCATTCAATACGCCTGGTTGCGCCTGCTCTGTCAGGGTGAACACAAACTGATGGCGGTGGGTGATGACGATCAGTCGATTTATGGCTGGCGCGGTGCTCGTATTGAGAACATTCAAAACCTAGAGGCACACTTTGGTGGGCTGAAGACCATCAAGCTAGAGCAGAACTACCGCTCTACCGACAACATACTGTCGGCGGCCAACGCTGTGATACGCAATAACTTTGGACGTCTGGGTAAAGAGCTGTGGACAGAGGGCAATCAGGGCGATCCAATCAGCCTCTATGCGGCATTCAATGAACAGGATGAAGCGCGATTCATTGTCGATCGCATCGCACAGTGGGTATCGGATGGTAATCGTCGTGACGAGAGCGCCATTCTCTACCGTTCCAATGCACAATCCCGTGTGCTTGAGGAGATGCTGATCCGTGCCGCTATTCCCTATCGCATCTATGGCGGCCAACGATTCTATGAGCGTTTAGAGATTAAAAATGCCCTCGCCTACCTGCGCCTAATAGCCAACCGCGATGACGATACGGCGATGGAGCGCGTCATTAACGTGCCAACCCGAGGCATCGGAACGCGCACCATTGAAGAGGTACGCGATTACGCACGAAGCCAAGGCATCTCAATGTGGCGTGCCTCGAACGAGATTATCGAGCATAAGAGGCTGCCAGCACGTGCCGGCAATGCACTGCAGGCCTTCTTAGATCTGGTCAATCAATTGTCGGTTGATACAGAAGAGGCATCCCTGCAGGAGCGCACAGAACATACCATTCGCTTCTCTGGACTGATTGCTCACCATGAAAAAGAGAAAGGTGAAAAAGCACAATCACGCATCGAAAACTTGGAAGAGCTAGTGACTGCTGCACGTCAATTTGAGCAGCAGTGGTCCCAGGAGGAGAACCCTGAGTTCCCTTCTGTGTTGTCTGCCTTCCTTGATCAAGCTGCACTGGATGCTGGTGAATCACAGGCGGACCCCAATACCGACAGCGTACAATTGATGACACTGCACTCAGCGAAAGGCTTGGAGTTCCCGCTGGTCTTCCTATGCGGTATGGAAGAGGGGCTATTCCCGCACAGCATGTCGGCCGAAGAGCCCGGACGTTTAGAAGAGGAGCGCCGCCTCTGTTATGTAGGTATTACGCGTGCCATGCAGAAACTCTACATGACCTACGCTGAGTCCCGCCGCCTTCATGGCCAAGACAACTACAACCGCCCTTCACGCTTCATTCAAGAGATTCCATTGGAGTTGATTGAAGAGGTGCGCCTGAATGCCAGCGTTCGCCGACCGCTGTCTAGTGGTTCGGATATGGAGGTCAGCTTCACGCCACAATCCGCTTTTGCCAGTGAAGTACCCGATACTCAGCTCAGTCTAGGCCAGAGGGTTAACCACCCTAAATTCGGTGACGGCATGGTCATAAACTTTGAGGGGTCCGGCCCGAAAGCCCGAGTGCAAGTGAACTTCGATTATGAAGGCACGAAGTGGCTGGTTGTTGGTTTTGCTAATCTAACAACGCTGTGAATAAAACATTTCAGTTTGTTTAAAGAAAAATTACACCTGTGTAACATTCTTGTAACAAAAGTGTATTTAAATAGCGTCAACTTAAATTAGCGACTACTTTAAGTAGTGGTAAATCAATGAACCAAGCAAGAGGAGCTTCTCTTGGAAATCAAAGATATGAACAAGCTTGATAAAGCGACAGCATCTAACCGTGGCGATGTTATGCGCATCGGTTACGCCCTACTCTTCCTAGTAGGTATTGTTCTCTTTATCTCAGCACAAGTTGGGGATATCCCAGGAAGTTACATCCTTGTCATTGCCGCAATGATCGGTGGTTACATGGCAATGAACATCGGCGCTAACGACGTAGCCAATAACGTCGGCCCAGCAGTAGGTTCAAAGGCGCTTACCCTAACAGGCGCTATTATTATCGCGGCTATCTTTGAAGCATCTGGTGCTTTAATTGCAGGCGGTGACGTAGTCAGCACAATTAAAAAAGGGATCATCAACCCTGAAGTGATTGGCGATGCCGATACTTTTATTTGGTTGATGTTAGCCGCACTACTAGCGGGTGCGTTATGGCTTAACCTAGCAACGGCTGTTGGTGCTCCTGTCTCTACTACTCACTCTATTGTTGGTGGTGTATTGGGTGCTGGTATCGCTGCAGGCGGTTTTGGTATTGCTAACTGGGACAAGATGGGCGCGATCGCAGCAAGCTGGGTGATCTCACCTGTACTTGGCGGTCTGATTGCAGCTGGTTTCCTATACCTAATCAAACGCACCATTACTTATAAGTCGGACATGCGTGTTGCAGCTAAGAAGATGGTACCTCTGCTGATCATGTTGATGGCTTGGGCATTCTCGACTTACCTAGCACTTAAAGGCGTTAAGAAGCTGATCAAACTCGATTTTGTGACAGCTCTTCTAATCGGTCTAGCCATTGCGGTTGTTATCTACTTCATTGTTAAAGGTCTGGTTGCTAAAGCAGCTGACCGCTTGGATAACGACAAAGCGGGTGTTAACAAACTGTTCACCATTCCTCTAATCTTCGCTGCAGCACTACTAAGTTTCGCACACGGTGCAAACGACGTTGCAAACGCCATTGGTCCACTAGCGGCGATCAACGATGCGATCGTTAACCACGGCATTTCAACGAAAGCAGCAATCCCACTTTGGGTCATGATGATCGGTGCTCTAGGTATCGCGTTGGGTCTAGCACTATTTGGTCCAAAACTGATCAAAACTGTTGGTTCTGAGATTACTGAGTTGGATCAGACACGTGCATTCTCTATCGCTATGGCGGCAGCGATCACGGTTATCATCGCTTCTCAGCTAGGTCTTCCAGTCTCTTCAACTCATATTGCTGTGGGCGGTGTATTCGGTGTGGGCTTCCTTCGTGAGTACTTGAAATCAAGCCACGCACGCATGATCAACGAGATCAAATCGCACCACCAAGGCGCCGATCAAGAGGAAGTAGAAGAGTTTCTTGCTAAGTTTGAAAGTGCATCAATCGATGACAAAGCTAAAATGCTTAAGCAACTTAAGAAGAAAACAGCCTCTGCAGAGCTAAGCAAAAAAGAGCGCAAGCAGCTTAAGAAAGCTTACAAACAGGAGTTGGTTAAGCGTTCAGCTGTTTACAAAATTGCCGCTGCATGGATTATTACAGTTCCAGCATCAGGTACATTGGCTGCGATTCTGTTCTACGTAATCCGTGGAATCATGGTCTAATAAACGCCAAACTATTCATCAAAAAGCCCCTTCGTGGGGCTTTTTTGCGTCTTATATCTATCATTAAATTGTCATAAACGCTTCACAGAGTTGTAACAAAGCAAACGTCTAATAGTTATCAAAGAGGTAAGCGACAGCCTACCGACTGATTTAAAAACTAAGGAGTTTGAAATGTTCCTACGACTCGCAACAACAGCTGCTACTTTAACCGCTCTAATGAGCACTCCAGCAATGGCTCGTGATAACGTGAGCATTGCTGGTTCATCAACCGTTCTTCCATTCGCAACAATCGTTGCTGAGCGTCTAGGTCGTAACCCAGCGTTCAACACACCTGTTGTTGAATCAGGCGGTTCTTCTGTTGGTAAAAAAGGTGTTTGTGACGGCATCGGTACTGAATTCATCGATATCGGTAACGCTTCTTCACGCATGAAGAGTGGCGAACTAGAGTACTGCGACGCAAACGGAGTAAAGATTACTGAGATCAAAGTCGGCTACGACGGTATCGTATTTGCTAACTCTAAAGACGCTGCTCAACTTGAGATCTCTCGCTCAGATCTTGGTAAAGCGCTAACAGCTAAAGTAGCCGTTAACGGTGAGCTAGTTGATAACCCATTCAAAACTTGGAAAGACGTTAACCCAGCGCTTCCAAATGTTGCCATCCGTGTCTACGGCCCACCAACGACTTCTGGTACTCGTGCATCATTCGCTGAAATCATCAACGAAAAAGCGTTCTGTAAGAAAGACGACGAGATGAAAGCAGCGCTAAAAGCAGCAGGCAAAAAAGCAAAATCTTGCCGTGCAATGCGTACTGACGGTGCATACATCGAAGCTGGCGAGCAGGACAACCTGATCGTTCAGAAGCTACAAGAAGACTCAGAAACTTTCGGTATCTTCGGTTTCTCTTACCTAGACCAGAACTCTGACACTCTACAGGGTGCGAAACTAGACGGTGTAGCTCCTACATTCGAAGCGATTGCTGACGGTTCTTACAAAGCATCACGCGCACTGTTCATGTACGTTAAGCACCAGCACATTGGTGTTGTACCAGGCATTGCTGAGTACATGACTGAGTGGACTAAACACTGGGACGAAGATGGCATCCTAGCGGACGCTGGCATGATCCCAATGCCAACTGCAGAACGTGAAGAGATGGCTGCTCGTATGACAGCACTGCCAGTTCTTACTGCTGATGCTCTTAAGTAACCCAACCCTAGATTGAAATTAATCCGGCCTGTCTTACAGGTCGGATTTTTCAGCATTTGAGATACTGAAATGACACTGACTTCGTTGCTAATTATTTTAACAGTCATCAGTCTCGCCTTTTACTTCATAGCTAAAAGGACGGTTCTTATCGCTCGATCAAATGGGCAAACCTTCCACTCGCTTCCAAACTACTATGGCCTTTGGGCTGGCTCGTTAGCCTTCTTCCCAGCGGTCGTCGTACTGATTCTCTGGTCTATCATTGATATTCAGCTGTTCCAAAGCTGGGTGCGTGATTTCTATCCTCCTGAAATCCTTGCTGCAGGCGGTTCACAAGCCATTGTGGCGCTCGCCAAGGTAGAAAACATTGTCGCAGGCATCCGTTTTGGTGAACCTGAAGCCTGGGTACTACAAGCAGGAGAAGCTTGGATTGGCTGGGCTGCAACCTCTACGATGCTGAAATCCGCCGTGGTTTTAGGACTAGCAACGGCCTGTGGTTTGATCGCTTACCGTCAGATCGATTCCGATTTTCGTGCACGTAACGGTGTAGAAAAACTGATCTCATACGGTCTGATTGCAGCATCAACCATCGCCATTCTTACGACCATTGGTATCGTACTGTCTGTACTGTTTGAAACCATTCGATTCTTCCAACTGGTTCCTCCTACTGACTTCATATTTGGTACCGAATGGAACCCTCAATTTGAAGGTGCAGAGCGCGCTGGATCAGGTGGCGGCGAAGCGAAATACGGCATGCTACCGATGTTTGCGGGCACCCTGTTGATCTCCTCTATCGCGATCATCGTTGCAGTGCCAGTTGGTCTTGCCAGTGCGGTCTACCTAGCCGAATATGCTTCGCCAAAAGTGCGTTCGACCGTTAAACCGCTGCTTGAGATTCTTGCCGGCGTACCCACTGTGGTTTACGGCTTCTTCGCAGCCTTAACCGTTGCGCCTGCTATCAAAGGGTTTGGTGAATCATTAGGCCTTACTGTTGCGTCTGAATCAGCACTCGCGGCAGGTCTCGTCATGGGAGTTATGATCATTCCATTCGTCTCATCACTTTCAGATGACGTGATCAATGCGGTGCCTCAATCACTCCGTGATGCGGCTTACGGATTAGGCTCGACTAAGAGCGAAACCACCCGCCAAGTGGTCCTTCCTGCGGCACTGCCAGGTATTGTTGCGGCCGTCATTCTTGCGGTGTCTCGTGCAGTCGGTGAGACCATGATCGTAGTAATGGCTGCAGGCCTAGCGGCCAACCTTTCATTCAACCCTCTCGATGCTGTCACAACCGTGACATCTCAGATCGTTACAATTCTGGTCGGTGACCAAGAGTTTGAGTCGGCGAAAACACTATCAGCATTTGCGCTATCTACAATGCTGATTATTTTGACCTTGGGTCTAAACTTCTTCGCCCTTCAAATTGTTAAGAAGTACAGGGAACAATATGACTAACAAGGCATTCAAGGGCCTCTCACCTCAAGAGGCGACTGCGCGCGTTGAAGCGTCACTGAAACAACGTCGCAAGAAAGAGAAACGCTTTCGTCTGATGGGCTTATCGGCTGTCGGTCTAGCGTTAACCTTCCTAGTCGTTCTGTTCTCGGGCATCTTAACCAAAGGCCTGCCAGGCATGTTCCAGCACTACGTTCAGCTGGATGTGGTATTGGATAAAGCGCGTCTTGACCCACAGGGTGATATGTCAGATGCCTCGCTCTTCTCGGGTGATGCCGACAAAATTATTTTGGAAGCCTCACTCGCCTCTATTGGTGAAGAGGGAGGCCGTAAAACTAAGAAGGCCCTTCGTAAGATGGTCTCTTCGGGTGGCTCACAGCGCCTGATCGATTTCGTAAAGGCTAACCCTGAATTGATGGGCACAACGCAAACCATTAAGTTTGCTGTGGATGATGATATCGACTCGTTCCTGCGTGGATTCATTAAACGTGAAACCCCTGAGAAAGATCGCCGTATCAACGACTTCACAATCGAGATCGTAGACAAGTGGCAAGAGGCCGGTTTAATCAGCTACGAGCTAAGCGACTACCTATTCTTCGGTTCGGCATCGCGTGATGCAGAGATGGCCGGTATTAAAGGGGCTCTTTTCGGTTCGCTTCTGACGCTGGCTATCTGTGTCAGCATCGCCTTTCCTTTGGGTGTTGCGGCAGCGGTTTATCTTGAAGAGATAGCTCCAAAAAACCGTTGGACTGAGATCATTGAGATCAATATCAACAACCTAGCAGCGGTACCCTCAGTGGTATTCGGCATCATGGGCTTGGCGATCTTCATTGTCACCTTCGGCATGCCACGATCAATCCCACTCGTAGGTGGTATCGTACTGGCACTGATGACTCTGCCGACGATTATCATCTCCTCGCGCGCGGCGATTCGTGCAGTACCACCGAGTATTCGTGATGCCGCATTGGGTATTGGCGCATCGAAAATGCAGACCATTTTCCACCACGTTATCCCACTTGCGATGCCAGGCATGCTGACGGGTACCATCATTGGTATGGCGCAAGCTCTAGGTGAGACGGCACCACTGTTGATGATTGGTATGGTGGCCTTCATTGTTGATATTCCTGGTGGCTTTACCGACCCTGCGACGGTACTACCGGTTCAAATCTTTATGTGGGCTGACTTTGCAGAGCGAATGTTTATTCAGAAAACCAGTGCTGCAATCATCGTACTACTGGCCTTCCTTATCTCGATGAACGCGGCTGCAATCATGCTTCGTAAGAAGCTAGAGCGTCGTTGGTAAGCAATCACATGAACGAATCTAAAGACTTAAACAATTCAACGGACAAGAAGATGGAAAACAGTAATATCAAAACGACGGGTAATGTGTTTGTTGAAAACCCGCGCATGACTGCTCGTAATGTTGACGTTTACTACGGCGACAAACATGCCATCAAAGATGTCACCATCAATATTGGTGAGCAGGAAGTCATTGCTTTCATCGGCCCATCCGGCTGTGGTAAATCAACCTTCCTTCGTACCTTGAACCGTATGAACGATACCATCGATATCTGTCGAGTCGAAGGTACCATCGCACTGGATGGTCAAGATATTTACGCGCCATCCGTGGACGTTGTACCACTTCGTGCGCGTGTCGGTATGGTTTTCCAGAAGCCAAACCCATTCCCTAAATCGATCTACGACAACATCGCTTACGGCCCTCGTATTCATGGCTTAACTAAAAGCAAAAGCGAGCTGGACGACATCGTCGAGTCGGCACTAGAGAAAGCGGGCCTTTGGAACGAAGTTAAAGATCGTCTAGATCAACCGGGTACAGGCCTATCGGGCGGTCAGCAGCAGCGTCTATGTATCGCACGCGCGATTGCGGTAAGCCCAGAGGTCATTCTTATGGATGAGCCTTGTTCCGCACTGGACCCGATTGCGACAGCAAAGGTCGAAGAGTTGATTGAAGAGCTTAAGAGCCAGTACACCATCGTTATCGTCACGCACTCAATGCAACAGGCAGCGCGTGTCTCTGATCGTACAGCCTACTTCCACCTGGGTGATCTGATTGAGGTGGGTAACACTGAACAGATCTTCACCAACCCATCACACCAGCTAACTCAGGACTACATTACTGGCCGTTTTGGTTAAAGCAGAAATTCAATACGCATATCGATGCCATACTGTTTACAGAAAGACTCTTCCCTTTCGAGGTCCGCAATCAGCAGTGGATACTCATCACTGACCTCTGCATCCAATGAGAGGGTGAGTCGCTCGCCATCAAAATCTATTTTAGGCACTTCGGGGTACTCGGTGCTCCGGCTTAGGTGCCAGATAACAGAGAGGCGCAAAATAAGAATCAACGCGATGGCATGTTTTTTCGATAGCATGCCAAGGTTAGTCACTAGGGACTTTTTAATCTTTTTACGGTGCAGTCGAACCATTAGAGCGACTAGCTTTTGCTGATCGAAACTAAAACCGGCTAAGTTTGAATGCTCTAAGATGTAGGCTGAGTGCTTCTGCAAACCACTTGAATTTAGGTTGAGTCCCACCTCATGTGTCAGTGCTGCGTATTGCAGGTAACGACGTGTAAAAACCGGTAGTCGCAACTCAGGCGCTAACTGTCGCCAAAGTTTTGTTGCTGTATCACTGACACGTTCAGCGTGTTTAACATCAACATGGTAACGCGCCATCAAGGAGCGAATCGCACGCGTTCTAGTATCCTGTTGGTCTCCTGAAGACGCAGTAAATTCACCCAATAAACCTTCTCTTAAAGCACCTGAAGAGAATTTAGCTTGCTCAATTTCGAGACTAGAGAAAACCGCATCTAAAATCGCCAATCCACCGGCAAATATCTGCAACCGCTGCTCACTAATACCCTTTACAACCTTACTGGATAACTCATTTTTGACGACTAATTTACGCAAGGCTTTTATCGATTTAGCCGAGATCTCTTTCGGATCATAGCCCAAGTTTTCACTAGCAGTTGCTATCGCTTGAGCTGAACCTGAAGTACACCGGACTTGATTCCAACCGATGGATGCAAAGAGGGCTGAAAAGCGTTCCAACTGCTGTTGCGCATAAAGCTTCGCTTTTTTATAAGAGGCCTTATCAACGCCTTTACTGAAGAAGGCCTCAGTAAAACTCACCGAACCCATGGTATGAGAGCGACCTAACTCCAAGCTATTCTCACGACCGAGAGCAACCTCTGTGGACCCGCCTCCAATGTCTATAACCAGGGTATTACCCGCTAGGTGTTCTGAGCTTGAAACACCCAAATGAACCAGACGAGCCTCTTCTTGACCACTGATAATCTCGATAGGGTATGGAAAGACTTGTCTAGCCGAGGCAAGAAATTCACTGCGATTTTTAGCAATGCGCAACGTGTGTGTACCGACCACACGAACCGTGCAGTTAGGAAAGGGAGTCAGTTGTTCAGAAAACGTCTTAAGTACTGCTACTCCACGCTCGATCGCTTCTTCGGACAGGTTATTTTTAGCGTCTAAACCCTCAGCCAAGCGAACACGCTCTTTGTGTTTAAAAAGGGGCTGCACATCATCGTGAAGTTGACGCACGACCAACATGTGAAAACTATTAGAACCGAGATCAATCGCTGCAAAGTGTCGTGGTTCAGATTCGGAGTTATGCTTGTCGTTCACGAGAGCGCTCCAGCTGTTTTAAGTAGTCGTAAATTGCCATCTGTGAGCGTATTTTCTTGCGATTGCCACGAGTGACGTATTGATTGCTCTGTTCGGGATCTAAAGCTCTAGCCTTAGTGTTGTCTCGCCATTGTAGATCGAGCTGATCCTTAATGAGCTTACGAACATTCTTATCCAATATCGGGCAACCGACTTCAATTCGGTGGTCGATGTTGCGGGTCATCCAGTCTGCGGAAGTTAAAAACATCTTTCGTTTACCACCGGCATAAAACAGTGACACACGAGCATGCTCAAGATAGCGGTCAACAATACTTATAATTTTAATATTGTCGCTGACGCCTGGTATACCGGCTAATATGTTACACATTCCGCGAACGATTAGACGTATTTTGACTCCAGCTTGGCTCGCTTCATAAAGTTTATTAGAGAGCCCCTCGTCGACTAGATTATTCACTTTCAAAAAGATCTCGGCACGATTGCCATTTCGTGCAGCCTCAATTTCATCATCAATCAGTTGATTGATTGGGTCACGGCTGTAGTTTGGACTAACCTGAAGATATTTGAACTTGAAATTTTTGTAAGGATTGATAATAAAATCAAAGACTTTTTCGAGCTCTGCTGTAATTTCAGGTCGTTTAGTAAAAAGACCAAAATCGGTATAAATTCGGGCAGTTTTCTCGTTCAAATTACCGGTACTAATGTAACCATAAGCAACCTCTTCACCCGCCTCTTCACGTATGACGTGGATGATTTTTGCGTGGCACTTGAGTGAGGCAACACCAAACTCAACGACAACGCCAGCTTCGGTAAGTTCTCGTGCCCATTCAATATTCGCCTCTTCATCGAATCGTGCACTGAGCTCGACAATGACAATCACTTTTTTACCGTTTTTAACGGCCTCAATCAGTGACTTAAGAATCTGACTATTGTTAGCGACTCGGTAAACGGTGACCTGTATCTGCTTAACGGCGGGATCGAAGGATGCCGCACGAACAAAATCAGTCAAATAACGAAATTTATAGTAGGGATAATGGAGCAGTATGTCCTCATTAGTAATCGCTTCAAACACATTTGAAGCATTATCAAATTGAGCACTGTTAAGAGCTGAGAGCTTGTCGTTCTCTAAATAGCGCGGCCCAACGTTAGGGAAATTGATAAAGTCTTTAAAATTTCGATAACGCCCGCTCGCAGTGGTTTCAGCATCAGGTTGCAGCCCCAAGTTGTCACACATGAAATCAAACATGTAATCAGGCATCATTTCGTCATAAACCAGACGCACGGGCCTATTGGTATCACGCTGCTTAATCCCTTGAGACATCTTTTCTAAGAGGGATAACTCAACATCTCGCTCTAAGTCATAATCCGCATCACGGGTTACTTTGACGGCAAACATCTCTGCTGAGTCAAAATCGATAAAACCGTCAAAAATATCGTCGACGCAGTAACGAATGGCGTTATCGAGCACGATAATTGGCTTTCGCCGCTGACCTTTGATTCGAGGTAGTTGGATAAATCGATTGGTTTTATCTGAAGGAATCTCAAGAAGGGCATACTGAACTGAAGTCCCTTTTTTTAGGGCACACATCAGGTACGCATCTTCATCATTCATGACGTTAGCAAGCTTGGTGTTCTCATTCACTAAGATGGGTGTGATGTGGTGCAGGACCTCATCTCGGAAGTATTTCCGTAACCAGCCACCCTCTTTCTCGTTCAACTGATCGTTATTGATCAGAAAGATATTGCGACGGGCGAGTCCCTTGATGACATCTATGTGGATGTCATTAAAACGATCTGCGAGAGTTTGTACCTTCTCATTCACTAGATGTAACAGGTTTTCAGCCGACATCCCTTTGGGTTCGACCTTGCCTAGTTGCTCAAGACGTAGGCGACGGTGCAAGTCTGCAACCCGAACTCTGAAAAACTCATCTAAATTGCTGGAGTAAATACCCAAAAAACGGACACGCTCAATGATGGGTACGTTTACATCCGCAGCTTCCTGCAGTACGCGTTCATTGAACGATAACCAACTTAACTCTTTTTCAATTAACTGCATTGCGTGTCCATTGGGCTTATCTCAACAGCCTAAAAAGCTGATTTCTTTGATAATCATAAGTTTTATCGCAAGGTAAGCCTACCCTTTAGAGATATATTTTGCTTTAACCAAATCGACACGAAACTGTCACAAATCTCTAACATTCTTTTGAAATACTAAAGGTAATTAGACCTATTTGACCTGAAAAGAGGGTTTGTAATGCGCGACAGTGGCGAGATCTATTCGCAACACACATCAAATAAGTTCAACGAAGAGCTTGAGAGGCTTCGTTCCGAATTTTTAGAGATGGGCAGAACCGTTAAGCAGCAAGTCACTGACTCTTTGCATGCACTGCTCAATCAAGATATCTCACTGGCTGAATCAACTCGTGAGCTGGATCGAGAGACCAATCGCTTCGAAAATCAGATTGATAAAGCCTGTGAACAGATCATTGCGCTTCGCCAGCCAGCAGCCGTTGATTTAAGGCTGGTTCTGTCAATCAACCGTGCCATTGTTGATCTGGAGCGTATCGGAGATGAAGCCTCTCGCGTTGCCAAACAGGCCATCGATCTGTCAAATAATGAATCGAGTAGCAAAAGTCTTCATGAGGTCAGCCACATTGGTGAGCTGGTCACAGACATGCTCAACTCAGTATTAATCGCTTTTGAAAATCGTGACATCGAATTAGCGTACAAAGTGGTCAAGAGTGATAAACATGTTGATCGTGAGTACCAGTCGACCATGCGAGCTTTAATCACTTTCATGATGGAAGATTCACGCTCTATCAGTGGTGTGCTAAATATTATCTGGATCCTTCGTGCACTGGAACGAATCGGTGATCATGCCTGCAATTTGGCTGAGCAAGTCATCTACCAAGTCAGCGGTACCGATGTTCGTCACATGAAGACCAAAGAGATCAAAAAGATCGTTCGCGAGTAAGCTTGCGACTCTGCTTCTAACAAAGCCACCTTCAGGTGGCTTTGTTGTTTTAAGCACTCCCTCACTTCATACTACCACCTTAATTTAAAGATACTTGAGTCACTTGTGATCACTGCAGATAAACTCCATGCCGCATGGCAATTGATGCGAGCAGACAAACCGATTGGCACCTATCTCTTGTTATGGCCAACTCTCTGGGCTTTATGGATCGCCGCAGGCGGTTTACCCAGTTGGGATCTACTGTTTATTTTTACCTTTGGGGTATGGGTGACTCGTTCAGCCGGCTGCGTAATTAACGACTTTGCAGACCGTAAAGTGGATGGCCATGTAAAGCGCACCTCAGAACGCCCACTTCCAACGGGACGCATCACTAGCAAAGAAGCCATTGGCTTATTCGTCGGGTTAATGTTAATTGCGTTTATCTTAGTGCTGTTCACGAACAAAGCCGCGATCATGCTGTCGCCCATCGCTCTGTTATTAGCCTTCAGCTACCCCTTTATGAAGCGCTACACCCACTTCCCCCAAGTCGTTTTGGGTATGGCGTTTGGTTGGGGAATTCCTATGGCCTTTGCTGCCACCTTAGGCGAAGTGCCATTAGTCGGCTGGTTAGTCTTCCTTGCTAAAATTTTATGGACGGTCGCTTATGACACCATGTACGCCATGGTCGATCGGGATGATGATTTAAAGATAGGTATCAAATCGACAGCTGTATTTTTTGGCCAATACGATCGCATGGCTATAGCCGGCCTGCAGTTTGCTGCTCTTGCTGTACTGGTGTGGATTGGAATACTGGAATCCCTTGGAATCTATTTCTATCTTGGACTGATTGGCGCAATCGGGTTCTTTATCTACCAGCACTGGCTGATAAAAGATCGTGAACGCATGCCCTGTTTCAAAGCATTTTTAAATAATCACTATGCTGAACTAGTTGTTTTGGTGGGATTAGCTGCTGATTACGCACTGTAAAACGTCATTGTCATCTTTTTGTAACGAAAGCATCATTTAATGAGGTCAATGAAACAGATGAGAGAGTTACCATGAGTCGTTCTAGACGCATACTGATCGTTGATGATGAATCCGCTATTCGTGAAATGATTGTAATGGCACTAGAGCTCGCCGGCTTTGAGACACTAGAGGCCTGTGATGCAAAAACAGCCCATGCCATGGTCATTGATGAAAAGCCTGACATGATGCTGCTCGATTGGATGATGCCTGGTACCAGCGGAATAGAGCTAGCCAAGCGTCTTCGCAGCGACCCTACCACCAAAGACCTACCGATCATCATGCTGACGGCGAAAGCTGATGAAGACAATAAAATTCAGGGCCTTGAAGCGGGTATAGATGATTACATTACTAAGCCTTTTTCACCCAAAGAGCTGATCGCTCGCTTAAAAGCGGTTCTTAGAAGAAGCCTTCCCGAGAGTGATGAGGGCGCCATCTCAATCGGTGGGATTATTTTAGATCCAGTCTCACATCGGGTTTCGGATGCTTCCGGCCAGTCGCTCAATCTAGGTCCAACAGAGTTCAAACTGCTTCATCTGTTTATGACACATCAAGATAGAGCCTATTCCCGGGGCCAATTATTAGATATGGTTTGGGGCGGGAATGTCTATGTGGAGGAGCGAACAGTGGATGTGCACATTCGACGTCTTCGCAAAGCACTAGGGCCAGACCTTGGTAATTTAATCCAAACGGTTCGTGGTACAGGATACCGTTTTTCAACCAAACTCTAGGATAGATTTGTGACCGAATCGATAGCACGCCAACTACTTGGCCTTCTCAGCTTTACTCTTGCTGGTGCAGTTCTCGGTTTTTTTACAAGTCACAACCTAATACTGGGTGCATTATTTGGCTCTTTGCTTTGGTCGATATTGAGTTCGCTGCTGAACGCAAAGTTAGTCACTTGGCTAGACCAAAATCTCAGCTCGCCAGATCCTAAATTACCCTTTGAACAGGGGCGTATTGTTCGCTCGATAGCCAACTATCGGAATAAGACGGAAGCTGAATACGATGAGATCCATGCCGATATGGATCAGTTTCAAGCAGCTACCTCTGCCATGAAAGACGCCATCGTCATCATTGATAATCAAGACAATATTGAGTGGTGGAATAATGCCGCTGAAGAGATATTAGAGATAACCATTGAGCAGAAACATAAAAGGGTACAGGAGGTCTTTTCTGAACCTAATTTCTTAGAATTTTACTCTCAATCGTCTCATATCGCTTCATTCAAAGCAGACTCAGCAGACCAAAAAAGAGTGCTTGAGTACCGTGTAGAGTCCTTTGGTGAAGGTGACAAAGTTCTAATTGTCAGGGATATCTCTGAGAGCGAAAAAGTCGGCCTTATGCGTCATACCTTCTTGGCCAATGCGTCACACGAACTGAGAACTCCAATCACAGTGATTCATGGGTATCTGGAAACACTACAAGAGCAAGAGCTGCCCAAACCAATACAAAAAGCGATCCACTCTATGCAGTCTCAGAGCAGTCGTATGGCTGCTCTGATTGCTGATCTACTAACCCTTTCTCGCTTGGAAACCAGCTCAGAAAATAAGAGCCGAAAGCCCATTTTCATAAGAGAAATGCTCAATGGAATCACCGAAGAGGCGAAAGATGTCTCTGGACCTAAACAGCATCAAATCTCGCTCAATATGGATGAAGGTTTTGACATTCTAGGCAATGAGGGTGAGGTACGTAGCGCCCTATCCAATCTTGTGTTCAATGCGGTTCGATATACACCGGCTAACGGCGTCATTGATATAGCATTGGAGAAACTGGACAACGGCGTACAGTTTTCAGTGACCGATACCGGAGTCGGTATACCAGCTGAACACATCCCACGAATCACAGAACGCTTCTACAGAGTGGATGAGGGACGATCACGCGACAGTGGTGGTACAGGTCTTGGACTGGCCATCGTGAAACACGTGTTGGTTAGGCACAATGCCAAATTAGGCGTTACCAGTAAACCGGGTGAAGGAAGCCGATTTAGTGTGACCTTCCCTGAAAGTCGAGTTGTTAAGATTTAACAGCGCTTACTCTAAACGACTTTGCTCATCCTGAGCTTCATACTCTTCCACCCAAAAGATCGTCGCGCCAATCACAGCCGCTGGCATCAAAATCAGATTGAGCAGTGGTACCAACATGCCAAGCTGTATCACCGAGCCTAGACTTAACGCAGACCAACGGCGCTCTTTCAATAACCCTTTCATTCGCTTGAAGGTCAGGCCGTTATTATCCATCGGGTAGTCGATGTACTGAATCGCCATCAACCACGCACTGAAGATGAACCAAAGCACTGGGGTCGCTAGGTTGATGAGCGGTATAAAGCCTAGAATCAACAGAAGCAAAACCCTTGGAATAAAGTAGGCTAGCTTAGCTAATTCACGTGCGAGGGTGCCGGGAATCATCTGCAAAAGGCTGAGTTCATTGCTGATCACATCGCCACGCAGACGCTGCTCGACCCGCTCTGAAAGGATGCCGTTAAATGGCGCCGCTATAAAATTCGCAACGACCGAGAAGCCGTAATAGACCATCAGCACCAAGACCAGCGCGAAAATGGGCCATAAGAAGTAGATCAGATAATCCAACCACCCCCAATCGGGTAGCCAAAGCGCAATTAGAGCATCAACCCAAGCGGAGAAGTTGGTCACCAGAAGATAGATCGCACCAACAAAGATAACTGTGTTGATCAGCAGCGGTACCAACACAAAGGCACGCAGACCTGGCTCCGACAGCATTTTGAAACCGCGGCCTAGGTAGGCCAAACCTGAGAAAGGCGAGTTCGTGCGCATAGTGAAATTACGCTAGGAAGTTTAGGTAGACTCGAATCACAACCGCCAGAATCATGCCGCTAAGACCGATGCGGTTGGTACGAAATTCGGTTGGGTTAAGTTTAAGTAGCGGCTCCCAAAAACGGATGATCGCTTTCCAATCGCCACTGCGAGTTCCATACATGGCTAGAGAGATGATGTAGATGCCCAAGCCACCCCAGAATAGGAAGGGCTCCATTGCTGCTAAATAGTAGTTCATTAACTTGTCCTTATTGTGTTGCGCAGTGCTGCTGCTTTTGACGCATCAGAAGACGACAGCCATCACCGCGGCTGTTCAGATCGTAGCAGGCAAAACGGGCCCACTCTTTCTCCTCTTCGCTCTTCTCTTGTTGGAACTCTGGCACCCCATCACAGAAGCTCTCTGCACGTTCGGCAACGCCCCAACAACCGCGCAAATACTGGCCAGCATCCACGGTACAGGAGATGCTTAGGCACTCTGCGATCTGACCAATGGCATCATCAAAACAAGCTGCGTCCGTTTTTACCCTACCCTGCTCTTCACCCTTAGCAAAGAATTCGGCAGCCGCCTGTTGTCGCTCTGCGTTGAACGCTTCGAGCCAATCATCACCGGCAAACTCTGCCCAGAGGTAGAAGCCGATGCCTGACAGTAAAATAAGAGCCCAGATGATCTTTTTAATCACGCAACGTCTCGCTTATTGGGTTTATAGAGGCCAACGATGGTTAACAGAAGACCCAACACACTCAACAGCATGCCGCCGTTCACCAACAGTGGGTAGCGCACCATAAAAGGAAAAAAAGGTTGTTCTGTCTGTGGATCACACTCTGAGAGAGCATAGTCGTAGAAACCACCGGTCGCCGTGCAGCTCTCGATCAAGTGCTGCTCGTACATGTAAGCCCCCATCAGTGCGAGGCTTGGAACAATCAGAAGAATAAGACCCAGTCTAAGCATTACTCTTCGTCGCTGATCCCTATGTTTGAGATGCCTTGGTTTTCACCAAGCTCACGCAGTGCTGTGATGGTTGCAGCATTCTGTTTAGCGCCGTTTAGCTGTTCCAGAACTTCGCTCTGAAACGCATCTTCATCCAGCATCATGTCGTGTGAGTTGATCATGCGGATCAGCTCTTCATCAGACATCTGATCGTCCGCTTCAGCAAACTCAATGTAAGCCGATACGGTCTCGTAAGAGAGGTTCGATACCGCAACCGCGTCGCTCGCCTCTTTCTCTAGCTTACACATCAGCGTTGAGTAGAGCGCCAGCATTGCATCGCGGGCAGGAATGGCACCAAAGGTGTCGAACTCATCGAGATCCACCAGGTTATCGTCAACATGGCCAAGCTGAACGTCGTAGTTTAGCTTGCTGCCGTTTTGAGCCAATTCACCCCATACGCCATCAAGCACTGTGCGCATGCGATCTAAATCGCCAAACTCCATCAACTTGGAGAACAGCGCGAAGTTATTGAACATACGCTCGGTCAGCGCAGCAGAGAAGGCAACCTGCTGCCAGTGCTCAAGGTTACGAATCTCAGTTTCTAGTTCATTGGGATCTAGCATCGATGCCTACCTTTGCCGTTGATTAAAGACGTACTTCAATACCGCGCTCACGCATGTACGCTTTCGCTTCGGGTACTGTGTATTCGTTAAAGTGGAAAATAGAGGCGGCCAGCACTGCGTCGGCTTTGCCTTCGATGCAGCCATCAACCAAATGATCTAGGTTACCAACGCCACCTGATGCGATGACAGGAATGGTCACCGCTTCAGACACTGCGCGAGTCACGCCTAAGTCATAACCACTTTTCACACCGTCTTGGTCCATGGAGGTCAGTAGAATCTCACCCGCACCAAGCTCTTCCATCTTTTGCGCCCATTCAACAGCATCTAGGCCGGTAGGCTTGCGACCACCGTGGGTAAAGATCTCCCAGCGGCCTTCTTCATCTGGAGCAGAGACTCGTTTCGCATCAATCGCCACAACAATACACTGGCTACCAAAACGATCCGCGGCCTCTTTGACAAACTCGGGGTTAAATACGGCCGCCGTATTAATAGAGACCTTATCAGCGCCAGCATTTAACAGCGTACGAATATCATCACAGGTACGAACACCACCGCCAACGGTCAACGGGATAAACACTTGCGACGCCATACGCTCAACCGTATGCACCATCGTGTCACGGCCTTCATGGCTGGCTGTGATATCCAAAAAGGTGATCTCATCAGCCCCCTGTTCGTCGTATCGACGGGCGACCTCAACTGGATCACCAGCATCACGAATATCGAGGAACTTAACGCCTTTAACGACGCGTCCGTTTTCGACGTCCAGACAAGGGATAATGCGCTTCGCTAGTGCCATCTATAAATCCTTACTTAGCCGTCAGCTGATCGCTAAGAGCCTGTGCTTCAGCCACATCCAGTGTGCCTTCATAAATAGCTCGGCCAGTAATCGCACCCAAAATGCCTTGGTCAGCCACTTCCGCCAATGCACGGATATCGTCGATGTTCGTGACACCGCCTGAAGCGACAACAGGAATACCGCCCTGTACCGCCAGATCAACGGTAGCCTCTACGTTAACGCCCTGCATCATGCCGTCACGAGCGATATCGGTGTAGACAATTGAAGAGACACCGTCATCACGGAAACGTTTAGCCAGATCAACCGCCATTACATCAGTCACTTCCGCCCAACCATCAATCGCAACGCGGCCATCTTGCGCATCAAGACCCACAATGATGTTGCCTGGGAAGGCTTTACACATCTCGGTAACAAACTCAGGCTCTTTAACCGCTTTAGTACCGATAATCACGTAAGAGACGCCGGCATCTAGGTAGGCTTCAATGGTCTCTGCAGAACGGATACCGCCACCGATCTGAATCGGTAGATCAGGGTATGCTTTAGCGATCTCACGAACGATACCACCATTGACTGGCTCGCCTGCGAACGCGCCATTCAAATCGACAAGGTGCAAACGTCGACATCCCGCATCGACCCACTTTGCCGCCATATCAACGGGGTTGTCAGAGAATACGGTTGAGTCATCCATACGGCCCTGACGCAGGCGCACACATTTACCGTCTTTAAGATCAATCGCAGGGATAATTAACATTGAAGCTTTTCCTATGGGTGAACGACTTAAACTTGGCCGTTCCAATTTACAAAATTCTTTAGAAGCTGAAGGCCCGCTTTCGAGCTCTTCTCTGGGTGGAACTGCGTAGCAAAGACATTATCCTTAGCCAAAGCCACATCAAAGTCGACACCGTAATTTGCGGTACCGGCAACCAATGCTTGTTCCGCCAACTTAACGTAGTAGCTGTGCACAAAGTAGAAACGTGTGTCGTTTTCTATGCCCTGCCAAAGTGGGTGATCAATACTCTGCTGAACCTGATTCCAACCCATGTGCGGCACTTTAAGCTTGTCGCCGTTGTCGTCTTTAAGATCTTTACCAAAGAAGTTAACACGGCCTTCAAACTCGCCTAAACACTCCACACCGCCATTCTCTTCAGAGAAGTTAGTCAGTGCTTGGTAACCCACACAGATACCTAGGAAGGGCTTTCCAGAGCTGATCGCTTCGCTCACCTCTTGATCCACACCAAGACGGCGCATCTCTGCTACACAATCGCGAATAGCGCCAACACCTGGCAGAAGGACGCGATCCGCATCGCGAACCTTCTGTGGATCAGCCGTCAACACGACCTGAGTGCCGTCGTCGGAAACCAGTTCAAGCGCTTTGGCAACCGAGTGCAGGTTACCCATACCGTAATCAATAACGGCAATCGTGCTCATAACTTATAGACACCCTTTAGTTGAAGGCATCATGCCAGCAGCACGATCGTCAAACTCCAATGCCATACGCAGAGCGCGGCCAAAGGCTTTGAATACAGTCTCCGCTTGGTGGTGAGTGTTCTTACCGCGCAGGTTATCAATGTGCAGCGTGACACCCGCGTGATTCACAAAACCGTGGAAGAATTCGCCAAACAGATCAACATCAAAACCACCCACAGAACCACGCACGAAATCGACGTGCATCTCTAGACCTGGACGACCTGAAAAGTCGATTACAACACGTGACAAAGCCTCATCAAGTGGCACGTAAGCGTGGCCGTAACGACGAATGCCTTTCTTATCACCAACAGCCTGCTTAAACGCTTGGCCCAGTGTAATGCCGATATCTTCGACCGTGTGGTGATCATCGATGTGTGTATCGCCATTCGCTTTGACGTTGATATCAATCAAGCCGTGACGCGAAATTTGGTCCATCATGTGTTCAAGAAAAGGGACGCCAGTATCGGCTTTAAACTCGCCGGTACCGTCCAAATTGATCTCAACACTGATCTGAGTTTCTAGCGTATCGCGTGATACGTTTGCTGTGCGTGCAGCCATGTTTCTCTCCGCTAGTCATGCGCAAAGCGCAAGTATAGCGAAATCGCGCTGGAAACGGCAGGTTAACTGGCTTTTTTTAATTTTCGACTACACTGAATGTAAATCCCTAATTTGGAAAACACTATGAAAGTCGCTATTCGAATAATCTTCGCCCTACTATTGCTGGCTGTTTTAATGGTTGGTGCACTGGCAGGCTACATGGCCTACCTGTTTGATCCCAACGAATACAAAGCCGAAATCGAGCAGCAAGCCAAAGAAAAAGCCGGCATTGAACTGGCAATAAATGGCCCGATCGGTTGGTCGCTCTACCCTACGCTTGCGGTTGAGCTGAGCGACATCTCTGCACAAACGAACGACTCACAACAACAGGCCACCCTCGAAAACGCACGAGCCGTTATTAGTATCCCAGCACTGTTGGGCGGCAAAATTGAAGCGGACAGCATTCAAATCACAGGGCTGATGCTCTCTATGCCCAATCAAGATCAAGGCAACCTCGATCTAGCCATCGATCTGACAACCGCCCTGCAATTCGATACCGAGAAGCAGATTTTGACTCTCTCCAACATCGATCTACGATTTGATGAAAGCCGCTTTAAAGGGTCAACAACCGTCGATCTGAACAGCTTTGCCATGCAAGTCAATTTAGCAGGGGACAGCATCGATTTGGATCGCTACCTCCCATCAAGCGACACTGAAGCAAATAGTAGTTCTTCCGAAAAAGGCTGGCCAACAGATCCAATCGAGATATCACTGCCCATTGCTGATAACTCTTCTTACCAGCTATCGCTCGATACCCTTATCGTGAAAAAGCAGACCATTTCTGACATAAAACTCAGCGCCAAAACCAAAGGGGGCGTGCTGACCGTCGATCAGTTAGATGCTAAAGCCTTTGGTGGCTCTTTAAATGCCACTGCCGAGATTCGAGCAGATAACAAAGCGCCAACCTTAACGTTCAATCCAAGGTTTAAAGACATTGCCGCTGAACAACTGATGGCACTGGCTATGGAAGATCCCATACTCTCGGCCAAAGTCGACCTAGCAGGAACGCTGAGCACTAAGGGGACATCCGTTAAGGCATTCATCGAAAACCTCAACGGCAAAATGACACTGACCGCTGACGAAGGGGTAATCAAAGGGATCGATATGGCACAAGAGCTTTGCCAAAAGATCGAGAACATCACTTCGTTCGGCTTCAACCCTGACCAGGTCGACAAAACCACCCCGATTGCTAACCTGAGCAGCGATTTCATTATTAAAAATGGCGTTGTGACCAATCCTGAACTTCTAGCTAGTGTCGATGCCGCCAACCTAGATGCCAACGGGACCGTTAACCTGCCCAAACAGTCACTGGATTACACCCTTGGGCTTACCATAAAAGAGGACCTCTTCCAGAAGAGCTGTGGCATCAATCCAGCACTGCGTGGCACCCGTATCCCCGTCAATTGCAGAGGCACATTCGACACCGACCCTGTTAAACTCTGCAAACTGGATACCCGCTTTGTTGGTGACATGCTGAAGAAAGTAGCTGGCGAGAAGCTGCAAGCAGAGATCGACAAGAAAAAAGAAGCACTCGAACAGCAAGCCAAAGAGAAGCTACAAGACTCTCTTAAAGATAAATTGGGCGAACAGCTGAAAAGCCAAGACGCCGGATCTCTGATTAAAGGGCTGTTCGGTAATTAATAAAGAGACCGAATGGATAACAGTCACTTCTCTGCGATCGTGTTGAAATGGTTTGATCAACACGGTCGCAAACACCTCCCTTGGCAACAGACAAAAAGCGCATACAACACTTGGATCTCTGAAATCATGTTGCAGCAGACCCAAGTAGCGACTGTGATTCCTTACTACAACGCCTTTATGGAGCGTTTCCCCACAGTCGAAGCCTTAGCCAAAGCACCGATTGATGAAGTTTTGCATCACTGGACCGGTCTGGGTTACTACGCCCGCGCCAGAAACCTGCACAAAGCAGCCAACATGGTCGTTAATGAGTTTAAAGGTCACTTCCCGCAAGACCCTCACCTGCTCGAGCAACTTCCAGGTGTAGGACGATCAACCGCTGCCGCGATCAGTTCCATTGCTTATGGCACCAAAGCAGCCATTCTGGATGGCAATGTAAAACGCGTCTTAGCACGATACTTTGCTGTCGAAGGTTGGCCCGGCAATACCCAAGTCGCTAATCGGCTTTGGGATCATGCCGATTCATTGACCCCGAATAGCCGCAATGCCGACTACACCCAAGCGATGATGGATCTTGGTGCGACACTCTGCACTCGCTCCAAACCCCGTTGTGCAGATTGCCCAATTAGCGACGGTTGTTTAGCTCTAAAAGCAGATCGCGTTACAGATTTTCCTGGATCAAAACCCAAAAAAGAGAAGCCCACAAAACAGACCTTTATGTTGTTGATAAAAGAGGGTGAAAAGTTCCTTCTCGAGCAACGGCCTGCGGCTGGCATATGGGGTGGACTGTGGAGTTTTCCAGAAGTCACAGACCTACGGGATATAGAGATGCACTGGGCGATTGATCAAGAGAAACTTGAGATCCTAGAGCCGTTTAGACACACCTTCTCGCACTACCACCTAGAGATCACACCCGTCGTCATCAATGCAGACGACCTGCAAGTCGAACACGTCATGGAAGAGCGAACCACACTCTGGTATAACAGCGTACAACCTAGCGAAGTTGGCTTAGCGGCGCCTGTTAAGACTCTGATTGATACACTCAGCGCCGCACACAAGGAGAGTTAAATGTCACGCACTGTATTTTGTCGTAAGTACCAAGAAGAACTAGAAGGCCTAGAGCGCGCACCCTACCCCGGCCCAATCGGCCAAGATGTGTTCGACAACATCTCTAAAAAAGCATGGCAAGAGTGGACCGATCACCAAACCATGTTGATCAATGAAAAGCACCTCAACATGATGGATGCAGAATCGCGCAAATTCTTACAAGGCGAAATGCAAAAGTTCTTCGCTGGAGAAGATTTCGAGAAAGCCGAAGGCTACGTACCCACTAAATAAAGATTTTTTAAATCAGACTGTTGACACCCAAAGCAGATCTCGGTTTAATACGCGCCTCCAATGAGTTGCCTCGATAGCTCAGTTGGTAGAGCAGAGGATTGAAAATCCTCGTGTCGGTGGTTCGATTCCGCCTCGAGGCACCAATATTAAAGGCTTGCAGAGATAGCGGGCCTTTTTTATTTCTCCCTTGCGGGACTTTTGCGGGACCTACCCCACTAGCCTCAACCTTCTCATCACGACTAAATCTGGCTTGTCGCTCTTAGAGCAGACCTTATTTGCCGCCTCAATCAGTGACGTTAACTCAGCAGCCGAATAGTGTGTTGTTATTCGACCAGAGCGATGCCCTAAGAGATCCTGCCGATCCTCAAAGCTCACCCCTGCTGCTCTCAATCGTCTACCAAAAGTATGTTTAAGGTCATGTACCCGCACCATATCTAAACCAACTGATTTTCGAGCACGAAGCCAAGCACCATTGAGCATGCGTTGTACCGGTCTATCTTGGTATGGAAACACATAGGTGTTACTCAAACCTCGCTGTTCCTCTACAACACTCTTAGCCACGTCGTTCAGAACGATGAGGCGCTCATCTCCGTTCTTTACGTGCTCGCTGGGGATAATAAATACTGAGGTTTTGAGTTGAGGCACCTGAACTTCCCAATCCCATCTGAGATTACAAACTTCAGCGTCTCGACAACCCGTGTTCACTGTAAACAGTGCCATTTGCTTAAGGTGCTTAGGTAACGCCTCAAACAACTTCTCCTGCTCATCCCAGCTAAGTGGATAAGGCTGGCGCTTATCAACATCCGGCAACAACTTAATTCTAGGCGCTGTCAGAAGCCAACTCAGGCCATACTCATCTACCCATTCGTGTGCCGCAAGGTTGAGTATACGACGCACGACTTTTAAGCCGTGGTTTATGGTGCCAGCGGCAGCACCTTCTGCTCGCCTATGGTCAATCCACGGCTGCAGAGATCCTAGATTCAGACGGCTTATCGATGTGTCACCTATCCACGGCATTAAAAGCTTCAGACGACTGATGTCATTCTTTAAGCTCCGCTTGTGAGTGTTTTCCACCACGTACTTAGCCGCAGCCTGCTCAAATGAGCGTTCGGGTCTTACACCGTATATTTCCGCCTGGCGAGCCTCATCTATCACTCGCGCTAGGAGTCTTTCGGCCTCTACAAGTTGATCTGTGCCAGTGCTGCGGCAAATGCGCCGCCCTGAGATTTGCTTGTCGATGTGCCATACACCGGCTCTTTTGATGAGTCCGGGTATCTTTTTACGTCCCATGTGGTCTCTCCTTTCGGTTGACCAGGACGCCCGTTGCGAGCCTTATATTGCTCTGCCCAAGCGTCCAATTCAAGTCGATCAAATGCAACTCCCTGCACCCCAACACGTATCTCAGTAACATATGGGCGCACCTCCTCACCAAAACGATTACGATCCATCCCTAAATAAAAGGGAGCATCACGAAGCCTGATTAAACGTGGAAGAAGGATCGGCTCAGCCATCGTCAATACACTCCAAGACACTTATCTCTGGACTGCAACCAGTCTTTTGAACTAAGGTTATCAACCCCCTTTCCTCTAGCCTCTGAAGCGCACGATTCTTGGCATACCGATCAACACCAAACTCTTTTAGTAATTTATTAGAGAGCTTCACGCATTGGCTCTTGTTAACTGCTACTAAAAACCAAATAGCACATGAAACCTCGAGGGTTTTACCTGGCAACTTAGCTGCAGCGGTTAACCAATTCAGTGGTATAGGTCCTTTTAAAAACCGCCCATTGATTAATGGCACTGCCGCTTTCGCTTTCACTGGTCGTAGCTGTCTAGCTTTATCAGGCATTGCACTCCTATCGGATAAGGCTAACTCAGAAGTTTTGTAGGACTTAGTCATTGCCTTGCCCCTCAAGCGTCTCCAACAATCTCAATACCGTTTCCCACATCTCCACACCACGGTCGTCTGAGTAACGATCTGGGTACCGGATTGCATCAACGTCTGTGTTTAGCCTAAAACCATCAAGAATCACGGCACTCGCATCAGACATAATTTGCTGAGCAAGCTCAATGATCTCGTCTAACTCTGTGAGTGGAGCCTCAATAAGAACAGCATCATGAATTGGCGCACAGACTTTAATGCCTGCTTCGATTAACTGGATACATGCCAACCTCAGCATCTCCGCTCCGTTTGCTTGCATCGGAAAGTTCTGAAGAAAGCGAGGGTTAGGATTCTGATCAACATGTACAGCCCAACCAAAGGTTGTCCAAAGTTTTCCATAAAGCATGGCATGATCTACAGCTCCCTCAGACCAGCACCAAAAAACCTTATAGGTCTCTCGATGTAGCCGAAGCAGTTCTTTTGCCCGATACATCGGTTGATTGATGTTTTGAGCTAATGACTCTGCTCCCATCCCATACTGAACAGCTAGAACGCACGCTTTAAATTGTTCTCGTTCAGGTTTATGACTTGTCTTAGTTGCGTCTTGTGGAACAGCACCAGCCTGCTTTGCAAACGCAAGGTAGGGATCTCCCGATTGGTAAGCCTCTTTCATCTTCGGATCACCTGAGAGTGCTGCAGCAATACCAAACTCTTGCTGACACCAATCTATGTACGCCAGGCCAAATCCTTCACTAGGCTTAATTAGGCCTCTTAGCCACACTGAAGGACCAAAGATAAACTTGTTAGTACTTGGTTGATTTCGGCCTGTACGGGCTCTGTAAGGCGCTAAATGGCACCTATTTCGGCCATCCTTTCCAATTGCCAGTTGGCCCAGACGCATTTGTGATAATGCGGTCCTAAGCTCTCGTAATGGAGCTAGTCTAGGATAACACTTAGCCATCGCCTTGAAGGTATCATCGCTAAGATCTAGCTGACCTGAAGGAAGTCGAGGCCAGGGAATATCGTTCTCAATGAGATAATCCAAAAAATCCTCTTGCTTAAACGTAGTACCCTGATAGACGTGATATTGCAGATCTATTCGTTCAATGAGCTCTTCCTTAATTGTCTCCCAATGGCGCTGTAATTGGTTGAGCAGCTTTGTATCAATGGGTACTCCAAAAAACTCCATCTGGGCTACAGCCTTCATGTAAGAGCCCCTTAGCAGTGCTCTTGGAAGATCTAACTTATCTGCTACTTTGGGTAATAACTTTTCTGAAGCAATAACATCTGACTCACAGTAATCGAGGATTGCTCTGATCTCAGTGTCTGTCCAGGGGCCGCCCGTATGGATTAAATTCCGAACGGATGGTTTCTCTCTGCAGCCCAAGCTATCCAACCCATACCAAGTAAAAGCACCAACTAGGGCTGTACCACAGGGTAATGGAAGACCATTAGTTTGATTACGAAACTCTACATAGAGATCTAAGACATTCGATGGAATGTCCCACCCTAGAGTGATATGACATCTCACTACTTCTGATGCACAGTAAGACACTAACAAGACCTCTTCTCCAACATCGTAAGGCGAATTTACGAGAAGACCTAACTCATCCCTCCAGAGTCGCAAAACAAGCCCAGAATGGAGCTCATGAGCCACCAAACACACCACTTCAGGGTTGTTCCCGCCTTCAGCAATGAACTCGAAGTTAACCAGCCAGATGGACTTGAAGCTTGCTCTCAAATCATCCATTACGCGGCTCCAAGTAGCCGTTTAATAACCGGGTGTTTCAGGTCATCGATGATATGGCTCTTAAAAGCAATGTTAAGAATCTCTTCAAAGGTCATTTCAGGCCACTCGGGATCTGGTATTTCCCCTGTGGCAACGTAGACGTCATATGCCCCTTGAGACATATTTGAAGATACACGTACCCAGTTCTCAACAGCCAAGTGGGCTGCTTCAGTCGCCGATGCATTCCAACTATCTAAACGTCCATCCTCACCGGGAAGACGAATTGGCCAAAGTGCCAAAACCCCCTGACGATTGATGTAGGTAATTAGTGTTTTAGGAACCCATAGGCCTCGCAACTCTGTTACAAGTGAAGGACTGAGCAGGAAAGTTTCTCTCTCATCTTTGAGCTCGACAACGGCTGTATCAATGTGATAGTGGGATGATGGGTGGATACGAACAAAATCCTGTCTACTAGGTTTGCACACAGGAATATTAGTTATGTGTTTTCTTAAACAAGATGCTTGATGAAAACCCTGTGATAATCGTAATGCCTTAGGGTCAATTTTGTTCGCTCTGTCCATATTGAGACTCCTTTACTTTGAAGTCTCTATTTTCCCAGTACACTAGAATTATAAAATCACAGCTTGCAGGCAGAATGTGGTTTAAACACACTATGCCTGCAGAATGTAATTTAATCGGATTTGAAGATTAATTCACCCCTAGCCTTAGCAGCACTAAGCCAGGATATAATATTGCGTTCATTTGCAGGTACTTTCTTAGCCATGAGGTAACGGTCGTTATACTCATTCACAGCATCCAGAATCTGCCTTGCACCAACAGCCATTTTAGGAAACCCACCCTCATTAAAAAGCTGTACAGCATACTTCTGCAAATCCTGGTGCTTTTCTGATTTTTTTACAGCCCCCTTACGAGCCAACCTTTGATCGGCCAACTTAGACTGATATTGTTCTAGTTGCTTATATTTTTTAGGTAGAGTGTCATCAAGTAAACGGTGAACATTTGCAAGATTACCCTCAATAACTATATGGGTAACACATTTATGCAAAAGCAGTTCAACATTAACATCCTCTCCCAACCAGCCGTATTCCCTATCATCATTTGCAATATAGAGAATTAGACTAGCTAAATTAATTCGGTCAATATGTTGAGATATAACCCTAGTAAAAAATCCATCATCTAGCCGTTTCAACTTAAGATACAAATCTAGAGGATCAAATACACCCTGACTCCAAAACTCCCAAGGTTTTAAATCTACACAATTTTCATCACTCAGCTCTGACGCAATGAAGTAATTTCCAGTTTCAAGCAAACCAATACGCCACTCCTCAAAAAGATCAAAGAGCCTTTGACCAATCGTCTTTGCTTCAATACTAGATATAGCTTCAGCATTAAGGATTTCCTGTGCTATCAAGACTGGCAATGCAAATGCAGGGTCATTGGGTAAAGTTCTTATAAATTTCATACAGAGCCCGTTTATTTACGCTCAAAGATTAGTGTCGGTGTAAGCTTGCGGCACTACAAAGTTTAGGAATAAAAACAGCAGGAGATTCACTTTCTCTAGCAACATCTTTAGTCCCTGTGCAACGTTATGACCTTACTGAACTCTTAACCAGAAGGAAGGTGATCAAACTAATAAGGCCCTTATAGGTAACAGTATATAAAAAGTATATTGTACGGGAGTGCACGGGTACTCAGGTACTGTTGCACCAATGAACGGGTAGAGCTAGAAGCAAACTAGTCACCAAGTTTGATATAATTAAATTTAGCCGCCGATTTAAACCAACTTGCGGGCGGGATATAAGTTCAGCTAAACCGGCGAAGACTCTACTCCCTGTCCTCACGGTTATCTCAATCAATGGGAGTAGAGGTAACAAAGATGTCAGACAACTATTCAAGCTCAACCAAAATCACATACCCCTCAAACAAGCCTAAACTCAACGTAACGAGTGATGATATTAATCGTGAAGCCCTTCGTGAGTTTTCCAGAGAAGAACTTCAAAGCATGCCAAAACCAATGGTGTACAGCATAGTTAGGCTTATACACAATGCTTTAAGTGAGAGAGGACCCATTTTAAATAAAGCGGAGTTAGAAGGGATTAGAGAGATAGTAACGGAGCATCTATACCCTAGATGGTGGGTGGACAATTACTTGCGAAACCACTCGCCTCAAACTACGAAAAAATAATCAGCCACCCAGACTAAATTGGGCCTTATAGCTTTGACTCTAGGGCTGCGTTATCAGGTTTTATCATACTCATCTATATAGGAAGAAGTATCAGGCTACACTGACATGAAGTACCTGATTACGCCAACGCTGCTATTAACAGCGCAATTCAATCAGTAGGAGAGCAAAATGTACAACCCACTCTACAGCCAGGAGCTACAGGACGAGAAAACAGCGTTCGACGAAGCGAACAAAGACTCGAAGCCGAACATTCAGGTAATGAGGGATTTACTAGCAGAGAGCGAGGCGCGTTCCTCAAGCGCAACATATTCGCCACCGCGTGACGTAATCGATCTTATACTTCGGAGTCATCCAAACCTTACAAGAGAGCAAGCAGAGCAGTACTCGAAGGACTTCGGGTTCTAAAACAAAGTCAACAAAAACTGATCCTTAATCTGATTACAGTTTATCAATAATGATACAGTTCCCGAGTTACTGGACTTGTTCGCTGAAGACCTAGATTTAGACATTAGCTTGCTGTTCTACAACGCGCACCTGAAGCAAGCAATACCAAGAATTAAAGGCATCGACCTGCCAGACCTACAGCAAGCACTGCAACCAACAAAACTTGTCAAAACTTGACATTGTGATACGGTAATTGAGCATGGAAGACACTAAGGTTACACCAAAGGTAGATGACGGTGAGCACCTACCTCTTCCCCGCATAATCTGTCAGATTGGAGCGATCCCAAGACCACCCTCTAAGCTGAAGAGACTTATCTTGAAGCTTTGTAAACTACTTCATAAAACTTCAGTTTCAAACCATCGTTCTTAATGCTGTAGCTAGATTGGGCGCTTAATTACGCAAGAGGCTTGGCAAGGCCTCAAAGAGCCGTTCTGAGACGTTTTTCTGCTAACCCATGAAACGGGTTGCCTAAAACGGAATTATCGTCCACTACCCAGCCAAGTAGGGACTGGACTGTTAATGTCAGTTACTTCGTAAAACCTGGAGGAAAGAGATGAACTGTTACGATCTCCTTGAACCCTTCCAGCTCCGGTGTTGGCACTTCCGCGTTCAACTCTTCCATTCTGCGTCGCGTCATTCCCATGAACGAAATCAGCTGATTCCTCGTCAATGCTTGCAACTCTTCCTGCGAGAATACTTTGCGGGCCGCGTTCGATAAAACGTCTGCTGATATTTCTACGTTCTGCATCTGTTCATCCTCTTCAAGGAGTAGCGTCCAGCAAGGCCGGTATAACGGTGACTGTTGCCGCCGAGCAGAGTTGGAGCGCATTTTCCAGTTCTGAAACTCTTTAATCGACATCAGTCGTTTTCGCAGGGCTTTGTTCATTGATAATTATTCTGTCCTAACATCATTTGGAATTGAGCTACCACTATTAAAAAACCCAAACCATCATCTGTCCAATTAACAATCATCTGTCCAATTAACAAATTTATGAGCCTCTAGGTTTGCTTTATCCTCAGTACTAAAAAGCTCTTCAGCGAGCTTTGCAGAAGCGAACACACTACCTTCACCAGCGATTATAGACTGTTCTAGATTTGGTTTTTTCGACCCCATGGCGGCACACTATTAACTGTTCAAATATACAGTTAATTATAGCATTTTTGGTGGCAGGCTAAATTAGCATCGACGTCTCTTGTCGGCACACTCCGGACCCTAGCCTCAAAACGGTGAATAGTTGCAAAGTGTAAACAGCGACCCAAAGGCTACTGAAGAGAATCCTCAGAAGCGGACGTTAGCCAAACTAACGAACGTAGAGTGACAAGTGACTGCAAGTATCGGGATTAGTATTTAGCCTCTCGGAATTGAAGGCTGTGCTTTACCCTCTGGAACCGCGTGAACAAGTGAACCCAATAACTCTGTGAATGACTGCGCAATACCAGACATTAGCTTCCAATTTTCTCAGAGCTGATAAGCGCACATTGCAGCACTTACACGATCTGATAGATTTCCCTGAAGCCGACATTTGCAGAGAGATCCTATTCCTACTCTCATCTCAGGAAAACCCGAAGAATTCTGCCCTCAAACGGGAGGCTGCCTCAAACCCGGTCAACCATTGAACGACAGACCCAACGGTTTGGCGACACCTGCGGGTATTCTAGAACTGAGAATTACGGGAAGGCTGTAAAGCTTAGATTTTGACAAGAACACTGCACCAACACTCTCGCACTCTCGTTTGATGGCTTCGTTGTCATCATCACTCAAAATCACTACGAGCGGTATTTTCAGATCAAAGCGAATGAGTCTTGAACAGAACTCTATGGCCGTTTCGTCTATTAACCAGTAATCGACTACTAAAACTTCGGTATTTAAGTACCTCATCAACAGAGCAAACGCCTGTGATGCTCGCTCGCAGGCAGGCATGCGCTTTAAAGCCCGACATATTCAGTAAGTGCTCAATCATGGCACAACTCGTATCGTTTTTATCAAGTATCAAGACGGTGGTCATGCGGAAAGCCGAGCAAGGTTAAGCAATAGAATCATAGTAGTCGCAAACGTACCATTAAATCGTGTACTTTTTATGACTCCTAACCCATCAGGACAACCAAGACTAGTCGCGCCACTCCTGACGAATTCGCTTCAATTTCTCCTTCCATGCATCTGCATCGCCATACTCGAAAAAATTGTCAGAACGCTGATGCCAGCCTCTTGGACGTCTAGCGTGCTTTATCGGACACCAAAACTGCTCAGTTCTAGCGGTGATCTCGCGACCATAAGCCATTACCCCATTTCCGTAGCCACAATAAACGCAGTTTAACTTCTCGATCGTATTCAGGTATTGCAATAGGTGACGGTCGAACACAAAGTACTTCGCACGCTTCACGCGTGGTATTCCGTATAGTCGAAAGCAGATCTGTTGGTAGATGGTTAACGAAAGATCGAGCAATGCGATCGGGACGACCATGCCATAAATGATTGGTGCTGAGAGTATGTAACTTAATTTTGCTTCGCGAAGATATTGCCATGATCCAACTCGGTAACGACGCTGAAGGTCTGCAAAGGCCTCTTCAAACTTAACCTTACCTCGCTCAAAGGTGTAGTGAAATCGTTGTTTGTGCTCTTCGAGAAGCCGGTCGACCTCTTCCGAAACATCGTTTTCAGCTTTGCGAAGTCGTTCAAGCAGTTCGTCTAACCTTGAATCTTTTGCCACCAACAACGTCTCCTGTCATAAAAACCTGATTAGTTCTTTTTATCTAACACAACTCAGCATTTCGGCGCAAAGACCACAACAGAATGCCCCTTCAGTTGAGTGAGGCTAGGGAACCTACGATCAAGTATCCAGTTTTCGGTAATCAGATCTTTTAGCCACCATTTTCGCTGGATTTGAGCCAGAACTCCCCTAAATTTCACTGTCTGGAAGCTGATTGGCAGATTCCAGACGGATTTGCCCTGCTATCGAGCCCGTAACATCTGATCTACACGCACAATGTTCGCCAGAGTAAACAGCATCGCCAACTTACCATCATTCTTGTGTAGGCCTCGGTAGCGAGCTTTTACAAAACCAAACTGGCATTTGATGATCCGAAACGGATGTTCAACTTTAGCCCGTATGCTGGCTTTCAGATATTCAGTGCGGATCTTTTCTTTGTTTATCCTTGGGTGTTTTTTCCAGGCACGGATCTTCCCAGGCTGTTCAGCGACATGCCAGTCAGCCTTCCCAGATTTCAGACTTTCGCGCTTATGAGCACCGCGATAGCCAGAGTCTGCAAAGACAAACGATTCCTCGCCATGAAGAAGGGTATCGGCATGATTCAAATCGTGCTCGTTTGCCGATGTTGTTGTGAGGCTGTGAGTTAATCCAGTACGAGCGTCCACTCCAATATGCGCTTTGAGTCCAAAGTGCCATTGATTACCCTTCTTCGTTTGGTGCATCTCTGGATCACGATCTCTTGATTTATTCTTAGTTGATGTTGGAGCCTCGATAATTGTGGCGTCAACCAAGGTGCCTTCTTTCAGGAGAACTCCTGCTTCAACTAACCACTGGTTAACTTCGGCGAATAGCTTTCGTGCCAGACCCTTGCGCTCCAGCAAATGTCGAAAGTTCATAATCGTAGTATGGTCAGGAATCGTCTTATCTAGCGATAGTCCTGAAAACTGGCGCATAGAGGCTATCTCATAGAGGACATCCTCCATGGCAGGATCGCTTAGGTTGTACCAATGTTGCATGCAATGGATCCGCAGCATCGTCGATAGCGGATAGGGTCTGCGACTATTGCCAGCTTTAGGATAGTGCGGCTCTATGATCGATTCCAAACGAGCCCATGGAATCAACTTATCCATTCGCCCTAAAAAGACCTCTTTCCGAGTCTTGCGGCGTTTTTGATTGAACTCGCTATCAGCAAAGGTGAGTTGGTGATCCATTGGATGATCCGATCAGGAGAAAGACGTGGATTCTCTCAGGCAGTAGGACTTATTCGCAACATCCATAGCTGTATACCCAACGTAAACACCAACCATTATTTTCGGTAACTCACCCGATAGAAAATACTGTAAAACACAGGTACTGCTATCAATGTCAGTACTGTAGCGAACGCTAGTCCCCCCATTATCGTTACCGACATATCCGCAAAAAACGCATCAGACAGCAATGGCGCCATACCCAAAATAGTGGTTATTGCTGCTAACGCTACAGGTCGTAACCTTGATGCACTTGCCGTTAGAATGGCAGTATTCGGCGCGCGTCCTTCAGCGATTTGCAGATCTATCTCTTCTAACAGCACGATGGCGTTTTTGATCAACATGCCAAATAAGCTCAAGAAACCTAGCAAGGACATAAAGCCAAACGGCATATCAGTAGCAAGCAGCCCGCTAACAACACCAACAGCTGCCATCGGCACGATTAACCAAATAATCAATGGCTGTCGTACTCGACCAAACAACAACACTGAAATCAGTAGCATGACCAAAAAGCCAACCGGAAGACCAGTACCCAACGCTTGTTGAGCATCTCGAGAGGACTCGTATTCGCCGCCCCACTCCAGTGAATACCCATCTGGTAATGGAATCGCCTCAATGCGCGGTTGAATACGTGTAAATGCCTTTCCTGCGGTTTCATTAAAACCCGGCTCTGCCAACACTGTTATCGTTCTTAATCGATTACGACGGTGAATTTGCGTTTCTTCGTTAACCAGTTCTAGCCCCTCTGACACTTGATAGAAGGGTATATATTCTCGCTGGCCTGAGCTCCATACCTGGCTATTCTCTATTGCATCGACCTCTGGCACATTGAGTCCTGCCATTTTTGCACGAATAGAGTAGCTGTAGTCACCGTCTTGTAAACGCCCCAGCTCAACACCAATAGATGCATATTGAATGGCTTGAGTAAAATCTGTGCGCGAAACACCTGCAATCCCAGCATTAAACGCATCGAAATGCGCATTCAGCGCCATTCCTTTTTCTCGCCAGTTATGACGAATATCGCGGATCTGCCCATCTTGCAACATGACGGCTTCGGCCTTAGCAGCCAACTCTCTTAGCACCTCAGTGTTAGGGCCTGAAAAACGAGCGGCTATCTTAGCGCCGCCACCCGGTCCAAATTGCATCCGCTCGGTATAAAAATGCGCATCCAAATCAACATTAGGCAAACGAGCAGATAAGTCCTCTATTAAAGCGTCAATCTGATCACGTGACTCCATCCTGACGAGGAAGAAACCGTAGCTTTCATTGGGCTGCTGCGGACCATAAGTAAGTGTAAAACGATCAGCACCACGACCAATGAAACTAGTTACCGACACAACATGTTCACTGTTAAGAATTAGAGATTCAGCTTTTGCCACAATATCTGCAGTTTGTCTTATGTCCTGAGATTGTGGGCCCCAGTAATGTACAAAAAACAGTGGTGCATTGGATGCTGGGAAGAAGCCTTGCTTAACCATACCAAAGCCGGCATAAGCCACCAAAGTAATCGCCAGCAGTACTGCAACGGTGATCCAACGTAATTTCAGCGCTGCCGTGAGCACCTTTAAATACCCTGTATATACGATGCCATTACTGGTATCAGACTCTTCTTCAGTGCCTACTTTGTAGAAGTACTTACCAAATAACGGCACAACGGTCGCCGCAAGCACCCAGCTTAGTAGCAAAGAAACCATAACAACGGCAAACAATGAATACAAAAACTCACCTGTTGCATCATCTGACAATCCGATGCCGGAGAACGCCGCAATGCCGATAACCGTAGCGCCAAGCAATGGCCACTGAGTACGCTTGACGATAAAGCTAGCAGCTTCAATCGCAGACTTACCCTGACGCATACGTAGCATCATACCTTCTGCCACTACAATCGCATTGTCGACTAACATGCCCATGGCGATAACCATTGCGCCTAATGAAATCCGCTCAAGCTGCAAACCCATTAACCACATCAGCAACACGGTGCCCATAACTGTAATAAGTAATACAGAACCCACTACCATGCCGCTACGCCAACCCATAAATGCCATTAAGGTGAGTGTTACCACAGTAACTGACAAAATGAGGTTGTTAATAAAACCTTGTACCGATTCGTCTACCAGTGCAGCTTGATCATATATGGGGGCCAATGTGATACCGGCCGGCAGTTCACTGAGTAATTGCTCAACTTTGGCGTTTACACGCTCACCAACTTCTACAATATTGACATCATTCAAAGCTGACACGGCCAACGTAATCGCTTCATGTCCTTGGTATCGGATCAGCACCGGTTGAATGTCGAGAGGCTCAAAACGCAATTCAGCGACATCTCGAATTTTAATAGAACGGCTGGTACCAGGGACTACCAAAGACAAGTTATATATCTCATCTAATCGATCGACCGGATTTTCGACCAACAAGCGCACTTTTTGCCCTTCAACCTGAATACGTCCGCCATTAAACGGTTTTAGGTTGTCAGCCAATAGATTGGTCAAGTCAGGAAAAGAAATGCCAAAACCGGCCAACTCAAACGGGTTAATATAGGCAACTAGCTGTTCTTGACGCACGCCACTTACCTGAACCTTCGCAACCCCTTCAGTCACTAACAGTTCTCGCCTGATTATGCGAGCAAACTCACGCAATTCATTTAGCGAGAACTCTGGCGCACTTAGCGCGTAATACATGCCATAAACATCGCCAAAATCATCATACACATTGGGGGTTTGCGCACCGACCGGTAGGTTCTTCTCGACATCACGTAGGCGTTTCCTCAATTCATCCCAGATCTGCGGAAGCACATCCGAATCGAAAGTAGACTTCACCTCTACAGTGATTTCCGATACCCCTGGTTTAGAAATTGCCTCCAATTGATGCAATTGCGACATTTGCTGAATCGCGATTTCGAGTGGCTCGGTGATTTCATGCTCAACCTTTTCCGCACTGGCTCCCGGAAATTGCGTTACCACTTGGACTTGTTTGATGGTAAATGCGGGGTCTTCCAAGCGCCCAATTGAGCCGAGTGCAAATATCCCTCCCACTAACAAAACCAAAATCATTAGCCAGACATTAACCGGATTTTTAATAGAGTAGCGCGCGATATCCATGCGATTACTCCGCCATGTAGGGTTTTACAATCAGACCATCGCGCATTTTGGCGCCACCTGCAGCAACTACACGCTCACCTAGCGCTATTTCACCATTCACTAATGCGTAACTTCCCTCAATCTGCAGCACATTGATGTTCACGCGGTTAACTGTGGAATCTGCATCGTTATAACGCCACACATGAAATCCTTCGGTATCGTTGCCCTGAAGCGCCGTAAATGGAACTAATACGCCGGTATCAACTGTTTTATTGCCTAATGTCACTTTAACAACTGCTCTTGCTCCGGGTGTTAAGCTGCTATCGCGTCCATCGGCTGCAAACACCACCTTATATGTTTGCGTTATTGGATCAGGTTGCGTAGCGTGTTCAACATATTGCAGCACATATTGCTTGTGCGGAGCAGAAACAATGCTCGCACTCGCCTCAACGGGAGAGCCTTTTTGATAGCTGCTGAGTAAACGTTCCGGTACATTAATATTGAAATAAAAGCGCGATACATCTTGTACTTTAGCGACGGTTTCACCCGCGCGGACATAGCTATTATTTTCAACAATGCGCTCAGATACCTGTGCATCAAAAGGTGCCGTTAAAGTTGTATAACTCAGATCTTGTTGTGCCTTATCACGAGCGATAACCGCTAGCTCCCAAGCAGTTTTAGCATCGTCTAATTGAGCTTGAGACGACAACCCTTTCTCAAACGTAGACGTAGTTCGAGCTAAATCTCTTTTCGCTTGATCCAATCGCGCTGTGGTTTCACGTAATCGCTGTTCAAACGGCGTTGGATCGATTTGAGCTAAAATTTCACCTTGCTTGACAATAGTGCCCGTCAGCAGGTTCTCTTTAATTAATCTTCCCGAAACTTCAAAGCTCACTTCTAATGTTTTAACCGCTGACACTTCGGCGGGGAAGGCGCGTTCGGTTTGATTTGGATTACTGATCGTTTCAACCAGTTTGACTGCTTGCACCTGGGCTTGCTCAACCTCTGCCTTAGGTGCATCACTGCAGGCAGACAGCACCAGTAATGACGCCGAAAGCGCTAACGCAACGACTCCCTTGCATTTTGGTAAATATTGAAAACTCATTTTTGTTCCATTGCTTGTATCGCGTTATGTCTCATATCAAGTTGTGTAAATGGGTCTTATTTTCATCCCATAACATTCTGTGGCATCTGAATTTAACCAATCGTTCGCAAAGCACATTTATAGCTTGACCATCATCATCTTGTTGAAACTCTTTGACCCAGCGACCAATGATTTGCTGACTCACATCCAACATTCTGGCCACTTCTGTTCGTGTGTGACCTTGTTCTAGCACCAAGCTCACAGCATCCAATTTAAATTCTTTCGTATACCGCTTTCTTCCGGTCATTTACTTTCTCCAGCTAAGGTTTAATTATATACTTAACTGGACTGAAATTAGATCTCTCTGTTGGATTGGTTAAAGAATAATCCTCAGAAAATTCAATATTTTTCTGGATTTAAACGTCTGCTTCTAGGAATATTAGATATTTCTTAAGGACCGCTATGGGCCAGCACTCGTCGCTAAAGGGCTGGCTTTTATCGTCTGCTGAAGAGGTGGCGCCGTGGATTCTAACTGCACTACTTGAGCAAGAACTTCGCCGGACTATCTTCACGTCCAAATCGAAATCTAACTGATAGACCTCCGCGAGGTTGCGAGTATCTCAATTGAGATACATAATACTGTTACTACTTGGAGGATCAGTTATGGCTCACTCATCAATGTTACACGTTCGCGTCGACGACCAGCTGAAAACCGAAGCAACTGAAACTCTAGCTAACTTCGGATTGACCGTTTCCGACGCGGTAAGGATTTTGCTCACCAGAATTACTAAAGAAGGCGGCTTGCCAGCTGGGCTCACCTCAGATCCTGAAGCTCACGATGCCTGGTTTCGAGAAAAAGTGAATGAAGCTCTGCAAGATAATCGTCCTACCGTTGCCCATAAGGACGTAATGGATGAGGTTCAAGCAATGATCGACAGGAAACGTCGCGGTGCCTGAACTTGAATGGCTAGAGCCTGCCCGTGCCGATCTACTGTCGATAATCGAATACATTGCAGATGATAATCCTGATGCGGCCCAACGTGTAAAGGATGACATTGAATACAAAGTAACAAGATTACAAGACTTCCCCAGAATGGGGCGGCCTGGGCGGGTAGAAGGCACCCGAGAGTTAGTCATCTGGACAAATCATGTAGTCGTCTACGACGAAAACGCGATCTCTGTACGGATTCTGCGGGTATTGCACACCGCACAGCAATGGCCACCTTCTACCGAGTAATTTGTAGCTGACCAACGGTAACCCACTGCAGCTAAAAGGCCACTTTATTGAAGACGGATCTTTTTACACGTCAGTCTGCTCAGCTAAAACTAACGCATCGTCCAGCTCTACGCCCAGGTACCGCACAGTACTATCCAACTTGGAGTGTCCCAAAAGAAGCTGCACAGCACGCAGATCATGAGTCCGGCGGTAAATCAGCGTGGGCTTTGTTCTTCGCATTGTATGCGTCCCATAATCGCAGGGATCGAGTCCGACACTCGTGACCCACTTATCGACGATTCGTGCGTATTGGCGCGTAGAGATGGGCCGACCGCGGCTAATCCTACTCGGAAATAGAAAGTCATTACTGCCTAACCCTTTCTCATCGATCCATACACGAAGAGATTTACGCGTCTCCTCAGTGATCTCGAATTGCACCGGCCGCCCCGTTTTCTTTTGAACGACAATGGCTCTGCGCTGGATGGTGTTTCCGTGGCTAATATCCTTCACCCTCAGCCCGACCAAATCACAGCCTCTGAGCTTACTGTCTATCGCCAAGTTGAACATCGCCAAATCGCGGGTCTGTCCTGCGAGCTCAAGACGGATACGGATTCCCCATATCTCTTTAAGCTTCAGTGGGCGTTTCTGTCCGAGTAGTTTGCCTTTATTCCAGGGTACATTCTGATTTTCTTCACTCATTATTTTATCCTCGTAAGTATCACGAAGAAGTATTGATGAGCATTTCACCCCTTGCTGGCGAATGAGATCAAAGGTCTGCTTTTGGGTGATTTGAATCAGTGAAACAATGCGTTTTTACTGAGCTGCAACTCAATCTCGAGAGAGTACTTAGGTCCGGTTTGGGTCGTTATGAGACGTTCAAACCTGTATCACCCCATTGCGGAGTTTTGCGTGAATAAGTAATGATTCGTTATGCACTGTTATGAAAGTCACGCAACGGACGTCCCAGTAACATATTGAATTTATTGGAATTTATACTTCCATGTGATTATTGAAAATCCTCGTGTCGGTGGTTCGATTCCGCCTCGAGGCACCATCTCATTTCAAATAAGCCATGTAAATCAATTGATTACGTGGCTTTTTTGTTTCTGATACCGTAAATAATACCGTTTTTACGATTGGTTTTTAGAGGGCTTAACTGGACTTCTGAGGACTTTATCCCGCCCTACTCCTCTGCACTCATACAAAACTAGGTGCGCAAAACATAGACAGCACTAAAATTTTTTAGATGCGAAGTGCGCAGTTGTGCACCCCTAAACTGCACACTCCTTGCATAGTTGCTGCGCACTTATTGCACACATCCTGCATACTCTTTGCGCACCCTAAATCTCTAATAAGTATCTAATCAATTGCTCAACGCCTCCTATCCGGTATATTCAAATTACTAGAAGGAGAGTTTAGATGTGCGGTAGATACAACCTAGAAGACAATGACGATACCCAGGCTCTGATGGATGGCTTAGGTGTATCGTTTGGCCGTACTAATATCCCCAGCTTCTTTAACCTAGCGCCTACTGAGCAAATACCTGTCGTATCTGAGGAGGAAGGTATCAGGGCCTTAAGACCTATGAGATGGTGGTTAACACCTGTTTGGGCTAAGGAGATAACTACCCAGTACTCTATGTTTAATGCTCGTGCAGAGACGCTAGATAAGAGCAAAGCATTCCAGGGTAGCTTTAGACATCACCGCATCATCATCCCTATGGCATCCTTTATTGAATGGCGTAAAGAGGGAGCTATCAGACAGCCTTACTTAGTTAGGTATGAACACGATTGTATGGCAGCAGCAGGTGTTTGGTCTCAGTGGACGGATGGCGAGATTGTTCTAGATACCTGCGCAATGGTAACGACAAACGCGAGTAAGGACTTTAGGGCATTACATTCTCGCCAGCCCTTGTTGCTGGATTCGGATCAGGCAAATACTTGGCTAGAAGAGAGAGCTGATTTAAAGGATCTACGAGAGCTCCTGAAAGCTCCTCTACCGCAAAATATGCTTGTTAGAGCGATAGATCCATCAATCAATAATAGTCGGCTTAAAGAGGCTCCTAGGTACCTTAACGGCAGCCAAGAGATTGTAGTATCCAGCTGACTGTTGGGAGGCGGCTCACGACCCAAAGCTGACATTAACGCCTTGCTAGGTGGCCTGAAAAGTAGCTATAACTGCCCCTCTTAGCCAGGTATAGCAGACGCAGTACACTTGAGTAACTTATTAGATGCACTGGATTAATGTGCGCTAGTTTTTGAAAGCAAGTTGAGAACAACAACGCCACTAACGATTAACCCCATCCCAACATATCCCCAAAGGTCAAGTTTTTGACCGTGCATAAACCATGCGACTAGAGTAACTAAAACTATGCCAAGCCCTGACCAAATTGCATATGCAATACCAACAGGGATTGATTTCAGAGTAAGTGAAAGTAAATAGAAAGCTGCGCCATAACCAATAATAACAAGCATAGATGGGGCGATTTTAGTAAAACCTTCACTCGACTTCAGACTAGATGTTGCAATTACTTCACAAATAATTGCAGCGGATAAAAACAACCAGTTTTTCAAGGTTTGCTCCAATGTATATATATTGCGATAGAGTAAACTAACCCTTTAATAATGTGCACTCTTGTTCTTTTGGAGAGACTGTGAGCACATGTACATCTAACATTTCAATTCTAAGACGGTTTGATTTGCCGTTTACTATATACCTATAAAGCATATGATTATTTATGTCCTCTTTTGGCACCTGGCAGACTAAGCAAATGGATGAACAGTCCGAGGATAATATCCCGCCTTGAGCGTCTGGCAGGTGAAATATTTATAGGTTTTGGCTTGAAGCGAGCCCCTTCGAGGTATTAGCAGAGACGGCAGCTTTGTGCCGTTAGACGTAGCCCCGCTTAGCGGTCAAACACGACCCAAAGCTGCTGACCTTTCCCCTTAGTTAGTACCACTTCTTCGATGAGATTTTGCTAAGCAGCACGCTTAGCGAATTCCTCTGGTGGCACATAGCCAAGTGCACTATGTGGTCTTACTTTATTGTAATGATCTCGCC